>NZ_JBEXDZ010000029.1:0-73026 GCF_040606085.1 Streptomyces sp. NPDC005485
GGCCTCTCCCGGACGGGGAGAGGCCGACCGGCCCTGCTACTCCGTGCGCAGCCCTTCCGGCCGCATCAGCCGCAGCAGCGGCGGCAGGCTGAGGGCCGTCACCAGCAGGACGACGCCGGCGCCGATGCCGGTCATCGCCAGCACGCTCGACCAGTCCACCCGCACGGGTGTGCTCGTCATCTTCAACAGGACCGAACCAAGGGTCAGCCCCACTGCCAACGCCAGAGCGAGGCCGAGTGCGACGGGGATCGCGGTCTGCCAGAACACCGACAACCCCAGCGTGCTGCGCCGGGTGCCGAAGGCGACCAGGGCCGACAGGAGCTTGCGGCGCTCGCGCAGCTGCTCCAGCTGGGAGACCAGCAGGCTCGCCCCGATCAGTACGAGGACGCAGGTGGCGCCGACGAACAGGCCGGTGCGGATGGAGGTGAACCGCTGGGACTCCTCGCTCGGCGTCCAGGTCATGGGATCGACCATGGGATTGATGCGGGCCGCCGTGTTGCGTACGTACTCGCTCGCGTCCGGCACCGAGTCGTCGAGCCGGAGATAGACCTGCCCGTACAGGGTCGGCTTCACCTTCGCCGGCAGCGCGCTCGGTGTGACGAGGACGCCCCAGGTCTCGCCGCCCGTGGGTGAGGTGCGGGTCTGCGCCTGCTTCACGCCGTGCGGCACCGTCCAGGCGACTTCCGCGCCCTTGGGCTGGTCCTTGTAGGACGGGTCGAAGTAGACCGTCCGGCCCGCCCGGAAGATCTTCGGGGTATCGGTGTCGTCGAGTGCCTGTACGGCGAAGACGTCGCCGTCGTGGCAGGCGGGCAGCTTCGCCACCTCCAGCAGCGCCTCGCAGGTGCCGACGGAGACGTGCGCGGTGGATCCGGGGTCCTTGCGCCGGTTGCTCAGCTCGCCGTAGGAGACCGTGGTCGCGCTGCGCACGCCCTTGGTGCGGCTGAACTGCACTCCGGCATCGGTCGGGGACATGCCCTGCGGTACGTAGACCTCCATCTGGGCGCGTGTGAGGTCGTTCGCCGAATCCTTGGAGTAGTCGCCCTCGACCCCGGCGAACAGCATCTGCAGGGCGATGGCGCCGGCCACCGCGACCGCGATGCCGTTGACCATGCGGGCAGCCGAGCCGCTGCTCAACTGGAGTCTGCGGATGGCAAGTTGGCCGGCGACGCCACCGGGGTTCAGCCGGGCGACCACCGCTTCGACCACCCACGGCAGCAGTGCGGTGACGCCGATCAGCAGCAGGATGACACCACCGGTGACCATGTACTGGTTGAAGTCCCCGTTGTCCCGGCCCATGCCGATCATCGGGTACAGCAGTCCCAGCCCGCCGAGCGGCAGCAGCAGCCGCCACCACAGCCGGCGCCGCGAGGGCTTGGCGGTGCGCACCACGCCGAGCGGTTCGATGACGACTCCGCGCAGCGCGAAGAGCGTCACCGCGACGGCGGCGGCGGGCACGGCGAGGACGATCAGCGCGGCCAGCGCGGGCGTCGGGTTGAGGTCGCTGGGGAACACGCTGATCTGGAACAGCGTGATCTGCCCGGCGAGTTGACGCCCCAGCAGGAAGAATCCGGCGCCCAGCACAAGGCCCAGCACCGCTCCTGCCATCGCCTCGCCGGCCGCGATCCGTCGCGCCATCCCCCCGTCGGCCCCGACCAGCCGCAGCGCGGCGAGCCTGCGGTCGCGACGCTCGCCGCCGAAGCGGACGGCCGCGGCGATGTAGACGCCGACCGGCATCAGCAGCACCACGAAGACGATGAGGATCAGCAGCACCAGGATCGGGTCCATCGCCTCGGACTCGCGCTTGACGCCGAAGGAGCCGATGCGTTCGATCCGACCGGTGCTGTCCGCGGTTGCCTGGAGATCCTGGTTGCCCGCGTAGTAGGCGAGTTCGTGCGGGCCCACCAGACCGGCGTCGGCGATGGTGCCGGTCACGCGGTAGGGCAGCCGGTCACGCAGCAGCTTGCCGTCGTCGGACTTCAGCAGCCGGTCGAGCGCGGGGGAGACGACCATCTCGCCGGGCGCCGGGAGCTTCGCCACGCCGGGCGGCAGCGGCGGCCGGCTTCCCTCGGCCTGCAGCAGACGCCCGCGGACGTCCTTGTCGCGGAAGGTGGTCTGGGCGTCGGCGACGAGCAGTGTGCGGTCCGACTTCTGCTCGTGCTTCGTGCCGTACGTGAAGTCGTTGCGGCCGGTCTCGCGGTCGTGCCGTGACTGCAGCGCGCTCGGTATCGCCGTGGTGAGCAGCAGCAGCGCCACGCCGAGACCGACGCCGACCGCCGTGAGTACGGCCCGCACCCAGCCCTCGCGGCCGCCGGTGAACGCGAACCGCACGCCCATGGCCAGATCGCGAGCCCCCTGAGGAACCCTCATACGACGCGCTCCATGTCCCGGGACTTCCCGTCGCGTACGACGATCTCGCGGTCGGAGTACGCGGCCACCCGCGCCTCGTGCGTGACGAGCACAACAGCGGCGTTGGTGGACCGGGCGGCCTCCGTGAGCAGTTCCATCACCCGCTCGCCGTTGAGCGAGTCGAGGGCGCCGGTGGGCTCGTCGGCGAACAGCACCCGCGGCGCGGTGACCAGCGAGCGGGCCACGGCCACGCGCTGCCCCTGACCGCCGGAGACCTCACCGGGCCGCTTGCCCTTGAGGTCGTCGACCTCCAGGCGCTCCATCCACGACAGGGCGGTGCGCTCGGCCTCCTTGCGCCCGGTCCCGTTCAGCCGCAGCGGCAGCGCGACGTTCTCGACGCAGGTCAACTCCGGTACCAGCTGGCCGAACTGGAAGACGAACCCGAAGTCGCTGCGTCGCAGGGCACTGCGCTCCCGGTCGCTCATCCCGGCCATCTCCCGGTCGTCGTACGTGATCGAGCCCGAGTCGGGCGGCACGATCCCGGCGAGACAGTGCAGCAGGGTCGACTTCCCGGAGCCCGAGGGACCCATCACCGCGACGACCTCGCCGGGGTGGATGGAGAACTCGGCACCGTCGAGCGCGACCGTCGGTCCGTAGACCTTGCGCAGACCCGAGGCGGCGAGCAGGGAACCAGCGGGATGTGTCGTCATCGGACCACCACCTCGGCGAGCTTGTCGAGACGGGCGGCGGTCAGTTCGAGCCAGCGCAGGTCGGCCTCCAGGTGGAACAGGGCGTGGTCGCAGATCAGTTGGTCCGCGAGATCGCCCTTGCGCTTGCGGTCGGTGAGGATGCGCATCATGCGCAGGTGCTCGGAGCGCTGCGTGTCGAGGATCCCGGACGCGTCGCGGTGCGTGAGCAGCGCGAGGACGACCTTGGTGTAGAGCGTCGACTGCAGGTAGGGCTCGGGCTTCTCCGGGGTGGCCAGCCACCGCTGTACGTCGGTGATGCCGGCCTCGGTGATGGCGTACCGCTTGCGCTCGGGCCCGCCCCCTGCCTCGATCCCGTCGACCTCGACGAGACCGTTCTTCAGCAGCCGGGACATGGTCGAGTAGACCTGGCCGTAGTGCAGCGGCCGGTCGTGACCGAACTTTTCGTCGAAGGCCCGCTTCAGGTCGTAACCGTGCCGGGGCCCGGACTCCAGGAGCCCGAGAAGAGTGTGACCGATGGACATGGGAGCACTGTACATACGGCGTATACACCTGGCGTATACACAGCGCGGATAGACGGGAACGGGGAGTGCGGGCCCGCAGGTCAGACCCCTTTGTCACAGGTGAGCAACAGCCGTTCAGCCCGTCCGGCGTTTGAGGACGAGGCCGTCCAGGCCGAAAGCGGGGGAAAGGGGGCGCAGCCCCCAGGACAACGGGAAGGGCAGGGGCGGAGGGGGCGAAATACCTGCCGGCCCCCTACTCCCCGGGTTCCTCGGAAGCCGGCGGCCGCCCCCGCCGGGGAATCGGCCCGGCCCCGCCGGGAAGGCGCCCGGCGTCGCCGAGGGCCCGCCGCAGCAGGAACTCGATCTGCGCGTTGGCGGACCGCAGCTCGTCCCCCGCCCAGCGGGCCAACGCGTCGTAGACGAGCGGGTCCAGCCGCAACAACACCTGCTTGCGCTGCTGCGGCCGCCGCTGGGGCCGGGAGTCCGGCCCCTCGGAGGGAGCCGTCACTGGTAGAGGGAGCCCGTGTTCAGGACGGGCTGCGGCGCGCGGTCCCCGCACAGCACCACCATCAGGTTCGACACCATGGCCGCCTTCCGCTCGTTGTCCAGCTCCACGATGTCCTGCTCGGTGATCCGGGCGAGCGCCGCCTCGACCATCCCGACCGCGCCGTCCACGATCTGCCGCCGTGCCGCCACGACCGCCCCGGCCTGCTGCCGCTGGAGCATCGCGGAGGCGATCTCGGGAGCGTACGCGAGATGCGTGAAGCGCGACTCGATGATCTGCACACCGGCGGCCTCCACGCGCGCGTGCAGTTCGAGGGCGAGCTTCTCGGTGATCTCCTCGGCGTTGCCGCGCAGCGAGAGACCGCCCTCGTCGTGGGCGTCGTAGGGGTACTCGATGGCGATGTGCCTTACGGCCGCCTCCGTCTGCGTGGCGACGAACTCCAGGAAGTCATCGACCTCGAAGGTGGCCTGCGCGGTGTCCTCGACCTTCCACACCACGACCGCGGCGAGCTCGATCGGGTTGCCGTAGGCGTCGTTGACCTTGAGGACGGCGGTCTCGTGGTTGCGGACGCGGGTCGAGACCTTGGTGCGCGAGGTGAAGGGGTTCACCCAGCGCAGGCCGTCCTGCCGGATCGTCCCCCGGTAGCGACCGAAGAGCTGGACGACGCGGGCCTCGCCCGGGGCCACGGTGTTGAGCCCGCGCATGGCGATGACGGCGGCGAGGAAGACCAGGATGCCGCCGACGATCAGCGCGGCCTTGGCGCCGGGTGCCGTGACCGCGGAGGCGGTCGCGAGCAGTCCGACGGTGGCCAGCAGCCCGAGCAGGCCGAGGAAGAGCGCGAGCCCGCCGCCGATGCTGTGCGCGGCGAACTCCCGCACACGTGGGGCGGGCATCTCGGGTACGTCGGCGGCGGGTGCGGAGTCGTGCGTGGTCATGGTGATGATCCCCCGGTTCGTCGGCTATCAAGCATCTATCTTAGTGATATCACTTTACCCGCCTCGGCAACCTTCGATGCCTTTCGATCGTCGGTTTCGTAGGGGGCAGGAGTGGGTTGCCCTGACGACAGGTGCTGATTCTCACGTCCGCAAAAGACCGGATCGGCGGCCCTTTGTCATATCGCGCGGTGTTAGTTTTCTGAGCTGACCTGAGCGACGCACAAGTACGAACGCGACACGTGATCGCGACACGAGGACGAAGCGGAGCGGATCGGACCCATGGGACGAGCGGAAGAGAGACGAGCGCGGCAGCGCGGTGGCCGCCGCGCGGCGCCCAAGCGCTCGTCCGGAGCCGGAACCGCAGCCGGAAGCACGACCGCAACCGGAACCGGGACCGCGACGGGAACCGGAACCGCCGCCGGCAGCGGAACGCGAGCCGGAACCCGGGCCGAGTCCCGTGCGGCGGCGGCCGGCGGCAAGGCTGGGGCGAAGAAGGGCATACGCCGGTTCTTCACCTGGAAGAAGATCCTCGGCACGTTCTTCGGCATGCTCCTGCTCGGCATGGGCGCCTTCGTCGCGCTGTACCTGTGGATCGACATACCCCCCGGCAACGCGGCCGCGCAGCTGCAGAGCAACGTCTACAAGTACAGCGACGGCTCCACCCTCACCCGCGAGGGCGACGTCAACCGCGAGATCGTCGACCTGGACAAGGTCCCGAAGAAGGTCCAGCTGACCTTCGTCGCCGCCGAGAACAAGTCCTTCTACAAGGACGCCGGCATCGACTTCAGGGGCACGGCCCGCGGTCTGCTCAACACCCTGTCCGGCAAGGGCAAGCAGGGTGGCTCGACGATCACTCAGCAGTACGTCAAGAACTACTACCTGACCCAGAACCAGACCGTCACGCGCAAGCTGAAGGAACTGGTCATCTCGCTCAAGGTGGACCGCCAGAAGTCCAAGGACTACATCCTCGCGGGCTACATCAACACCAGCTACTACGGCCGCGGCGCGTACGGCATCCAGGCAGCCGCGCAGGCGTACTACCAGGTCGACGCGAAGAAGCTCAGCGTCTCGCAGGGCGCCTACCTCGCGGCGCTCCTCCAGGCCCCCAGCCAGTACGACTATTCCTCCGCCACTCCTACCGGCAAGCGGCTGGTGAAGAACCGCTGGAACTACGTACTGAACAACATGGTCGAGGAGGGCTGGCTGGACTCGGCCAAGCGCCAGGCCATGACGTTCCCGAAGCCCAAGGACCCCAAGGGCTCCGCCGGTATGGGCGGTCAGATCGGCTACATGGTCGAGGCGGCCAACAACGCGCTGGCGAAGCGGCTCGTCACCCAGGGCACGGCCGCCAACATCAACGACGCCAAGGCGCTCGTCGACCAGGGTGGCTGGACCATCACCCTGAACATCGACAAGAAGAAGCAGGCGCAGCTCGAGAAGTCCGTCAAGGCGAAGCTGACGAGCAAGCTGAACGGCAAGAAGCGCAAGGTCGACGACGCGGTGCAGGCCGGAGCCGCCTCGGTGGACCCGAAGACCGGCAAGGTCGTGGCGTTGTACGGCGGCGTGGACTACCTGAAGCACTTCACGAACAACGCGACCCGGCGGGACTACCAGCCCGCGTCCACCTTCAAGCCGCTGATCTTCGCGGCGGCGCTGGACCAGGGAGCCAAGACGCAGGACGACCGGGCGATCACGGCGAACACGATCTACGACGGCACGAGCGGCCGCCCGGTCAAGGGCAGCGACATCGCCTTCTCGCCGCCCAACGAGGACGACACGGACTACGGCAACGTCACCGTCCAGCGGGCGATGAACGCGTCCATCAACTCCGTCTTCGCGCAGATGGGCGTCGACGTGGGCATGGACAACGTGCTGAAGACCGCGGGCGAGCTCGGTATGGACGTCGACGGACTGCAGGCGGTGCCCGCGCAGACCCTGGGCACCATGGGCGCGAGCCCCCTGGAGATGGCGGGCGTCTACGCGACCCTCGACAACCACGGCAGGAAGGTCACCCCGGCCGTCGTCGCGTCGGCGGAGCACAAGGACCACACGGTGACCTTCCCGTCCGCGGTCGGTGAGCAGGTCATCAGCGAGGAGGCCGCCGACACGGTCACCTCCGTGCTGACCGGTGTGGTCGACGACGGTACGGCCCGGGTGTCGGTGTCGCAGGCCGCCAACCGTGACGGCCAGCACGTCGCGGGCAAGACGGGTACGTCCGACAACAACAAGTCGGCCTGGTTCACCGGCTACACGCCGAACCTTGTCACCTCGGTCGGCCTGTTCGGCGAGAACCCCAAGTCGCACGCCCAGGTCTCGCTGCAGGGCGCGACAGGTCTGATCCCGGGTGTGGGCCGTATCAACGGTGGTGGCTACCCCGCCCAGATCTGGGCGGCGTACACCTTCAGCGCGGACACCAGGACCACCAAGTTCACGCTGGACACCACGCAGGGCGCGGCCGTCGAGCCCACCGAGACGCCGACGTTCACCCGCAAGCCGAGCGAGACGCCGTCGTCGACGCCGACCTCGGAGGAACCGACGACTCAGGCACCGTCGACGTCCGAGGCACCGTCGCCGTCCGAGACGCCGTCCAGAACGCCGACGCCCACCAGGACGCCGACGAGAACACCGACGCCCACCCTGACCGACGGGCTGCCGGAGGATCCGGTCGAGCCGAACGATCAGTGAGCGCGTGAAGAGGGCGCCCGGTGCGTCACCGGGCGCCCTCTTCGTGTGTGCGGTTGCTGGGGCCCGAGCCGTTCCGGGCCCCAGCCCCTTGCTAGGGGCGTTCGTTCACCGCCGGGATCCGGTTCAGCTCGAACCAGACCACCTTGCCGGTGCTCAGCCGGGTCGCGCCCCACCGTCTGGCCAACTTGTTCACCAGGTACAGCCCGCGCCCGCCCTCGTCCGTCGCACGCGCCTGGCGCAGCCGCGGCAGCTGCGGGACGTCGTCGCCGACCTCGCAGCGCAGCACGTCGGTGCGCAGCAGCCGCAGCGTGACCGGCCGGGTCGCGTAGCGCACGGCGTTGGTCACGACCTCGCTGACGAGCAGCTCCACGGAGTCACTCATCTCCTCGAGGCCCCAGCGGGACAGGGCACGCCGGGCCAGCTTCCGGGCCCGGCCGGGGGCCGCGTCCTCCGGCTCCAGGAACCAGTACGCGACATCGCTCGGCGCGATCCCGTCGAAGCGGGCGGCGAGCAGCGCGATGTCGTCGTCCCGGTCGCCCGGGCCGAGCATGTCGAGCACCTCGTCGCACAGCGCCTCCAGCGGCGGCGGATGGTCGGGTCCGGTCAACTGGGCGGTGGCGGCGAGCCGTTCGCGCAGCTGCTCTATGCCGGTCCACACGTCGCGCAGCCGGGACTCGACCAGACCGTCGGTGTAGAGGAGCAGGGTCGCACCGGCGGGGGCGTCCAGCTCCACCGCCTCGAAGTCGACGCCGCCGACCCCGATGGGGGCGCCCGGCGGCACCCGCAGCACCTCGGCGCGGCCGCCCAGGTGGAGCAGGACCGGCGGTGGATGGCCGGCGTTGGCGATGGTGATGCGGTGCGAGACCGGGTCGTAGACGGCGTACAGGCAGGTGGCCATGCGGTCGGTGCCGAGGCGCTGGGCCTGCTCGTCGAGGTGGTGCAGCACCTCCTGCGGCGGCAGGTCGAGACCGGCGAGGGTCTGCGCGGTGGTGCGCAGCTGACCCATGATCGCGGCCGAGGTCATGGAGTGGCCCATGACATCGCCGACGACGAGGGCGACACGGCTGCCGGGCAGCGGGATCGCGTCGTACCAGTCGCCGCCCACCCGGGCCGTCTCGGCGGCCGGAAGGTAGCGCGAGGCGAGCCGCACGCCGGTCGGGCGCGGCAGCGTCTCGGGCAGCATCGTGCGCTGGAGCTCGTCGGCGATGTACGCCTCGCGGCCGTACAGCACCGCCTTGTCGATGCCGAGCGCGCTGTGCGTGGCGAGCTGGGCGGCGACCAGCAGGTCGTCGGTCTCGAAGGCGGGCCGCTCCGGGCGGCGCAGGAAGAGCGCAGCGCCGATCACCCGGCGGCGGCCGCGCAGCGGCGCGAGGATGGCGCGCTGGCCGTCCGGCACCGGCATCCGGTCGCCGAGCAGCTCGGGCAGCGCGGCCCGGGCGGCGGGCGCGTCCGCGAACACCGGCCGTACGCCGCGCAGCACCTCGTTGAGCGCCCCGCCGGGCCGCACCTCGCACAGCTCGGCGGTGAGCGCGGACAGCTCGGAGTGCTCGGGCTGGACCTGGAGCGCGGGCATGAAGCCGCCCTCGGTGTCCCGCTCCTCGGGGATCCGGTCGGTACGCCGCAGCCGCAGCACGACGGGGCCGGTGGGCCGCTCGTCGCCGACCGGCAGCGGGTCCCGCAGATAGACGAGGATCGCGTCCGAGAACGTCGGCACGGTGGCCCGGCACAGACCCATCACGATCTCGTCGAGGTCGATGCCGCGGGCGATCCGCCGGGTCGCCGCGCCCACGAAGCGCAGCCGGTCCCCGTCGCGGCGCATCGGCATCGGGCCGGCGGGCGGCAGCCCCTGACCCGTGCGCCGGTCCGTGCCGGCGGGCGTGGCCGTCGGCCGCTCCTTCTCGGCGCCCTGCTGGAGCGGGATGCTCTCCGGCGCCGGACGCGGACGGTGCGGGTCGGGCTCGGTCGCCGAGGGCTGGGAGTGCTCCGCGCCCGCGGCGGGAGCGGGCGTGGCCGCGCCGGTGTCGGAGGAGCGCTTGCCGCAGGGCATGGCGGTGCCCGGGCCGTTGGGTGCGTCGCCGGTACGGGCCGCCGGGGCCGGGGGCGTCACGCCGTCACCGGTGCGGGCCTGATGGGGTAACGCGGCGGCCCCGGTGACCCGAGGCGGCTGTTCGGGGGGACGCAGGAGCGCCCCGCGGGGGTCCGCGGGGGCAGCGGGTCGGCCGGCGCCGGGTTGCGGGCGCTCATGCGCTGTGGGGTGCTCCGTCACGCGTGTCGAATCCGTCCGTCCGGGGCTGCGCGCCGGGCGCGCAGTTCGTCCCGCAGCCCCGATACCCGGAATGTGTGCCCCAGGAACGGAATCTGCGCCTCGACAGGTCCGCGGCCGGCTCTCGGCAGCGCGGACGCCGTCGTCGGACCGGTCGCCCGGCGGGCCGTCGGGCCCGACTGCGGGCCCGACTGCGGGCCCGACTCGGGACCGGTCGCCCTGCCCGATGCCGGGCCGGTCGCCGTCCCCGGCTTCGGACCGGACACCGGCGCGGGCCGGTGCGGCCCGCCCGGCCGTGTGCGGGCCGCACCGCCGTGGCCCTCGTACCCCTCGCTCACGTCCTGCCGCCCCTCGGTGACATATGGTCAAGCTCAGCGCATGCTGCGGGAGTTACTCCTGTGCGCCCTTGCGGAGGACGATCCTACGGTTGTCCCACGGGGGCGCATCAAGGGTCTCATGAGGACACGTGCGCGGGCGTACGGTCCCAGTCGTCCGGCAGGGACGGTACAGGCCAAGCGGGATCCGGGCGCCAGTGCTGCCAGCCCTCCGAGAACGGCGGGCCCCAGGCGCGGATCACCTCCACGGCCGACTGCCCCGCCTCCTTTACCCGCCGGGCCAGTTGAGTATCCATCAGTCCGGCCCGCTGCGCCTGCGCGAACTCGTCCTCGTCGAGCCAGTGCCAACTCCGGTCGGGGGCCACGGCGATGTCCAGAAAGTGATCCTCGGAGTCGACGCCGCCCTCCCAACGCAGGCGCGGCGCCTCAAGGTTCACGTACCAGTTCTTGAAACGCCAGCCCGGCTCCCAGAACAGCCACACCGACCACGGCTCACCGGGCCGCGCCAACTTCAGTACGCCGGTGCCGAACCAGCGGCCCCGCTGCACGGTGCGAGCCTTCGTGTAGCGGGACTCCAGCGGCTCCCCGTGCACCGGTGTACCGTCGGCGAGCACCGGCTTGACGCACTCGGTGCCGGGGGCCATCCACACCGCGAGCAGTTCGTCGTCGTCCCGGACCACGGTCACGGGGCGGCAGATATGGAAGCGCGCACCGGCGTTCTCCCGGTACCGCCACAGGATCTGGCTTCCGGGGGCCCAGTACGCCGCCGACCCGCCCGCTTCCACTCGACTCACCGCTCCACCGTCTGTCATGGCCAGATATTAGGTGCCACAGGCATACGACGCTGCAGTGCGCGTCATGGTTCGCACCCGGGGACGAATGACGTTACGGGTGCGTCATCCGCAGGACATCAAGAGCCTCGTCCAGTTGCTCCGACGTCAGGTCGCCGCGGTCCACGTACCCGCCCTCCAGGACGACTTGACGGATGGTCTTCCGCTCCGCGAGCGCCTTCTTGGCGACCTTGGCGGCCTCCTCGTACCCGATGTACTTGTTGAGCGGCGTGACCACGGAAGGCGACGACTCGGCGTACTCGCGCGCCCGTTCGCGGTGCGCGACGATCCCGTCGACGGTCCGGTCGGCGAGCAGCCGCGAGACGTTGGCGAGCAGCCGGATGCTCTCCAGCACGTTCTTCGCGATGACCGGCAGCATCACGTTGAGCTCGAAGTTCCCGGCGGCTCCGGCGGCGGCCACGGTCGCGTCGTTCCCGGTCACCTGGGCCGCGACCATCAGCACGGCCTCCGGGATGACGGGGTTCACCTTGCCGGGCATGATCGACGAACCCGGCTGGAGGTCGGGCAGGGAGATCTCCGCGAGGCCGGTCCGCGGCCCGGAGGCCATCCAGCGCAGATCGTTGGCGATCTTGGTCAGCCCGACCCCGATGGTCCGCAGCTGCCCGCTGGTCTCCACGATCCCGTCCCGGGCCCCCTGCGCCTCGAAGTGGTCGCGGGCCTCGGTGAGCGGCAGCCCGGTGGCCCGGGCGACCTCGGCGATGACGGCCGCGGAGAATCCGACCGGGGTGTTGATCCCGGTCCCGACCGCCGTCCCCCCGAGCGGCAGTTCGGCCAGCCGCGGCAGCGAGGCGTTCAGCCGCTCCACCCCGTACCGCACCTGCGCCGCGTATCCGCCGAACTCCTGCCCCAGCGTCACGGGCGTGGCATCCATCAGATGCGTACGCCCCGACTTCACGACGTCCGCGAATTCCTCCGCCTTGCGCTCCAGGGAGGCCGCGAGGTGCTCCAGCGCGGGAATGAGGTCCCGGGTGACGGCCGCGGTGGCCGCGATGTGCAGCGAGGACGGGAACACGTCATTGCTCGACTGAGAGGCGTTCACATGGTCGTTGGGGTGTACGTCCCTGCCGAGCCGCTCGGTGGCGAGCGTGGCGATGACCTCGTTCGTGTTCATGTTGGACGAGGTCCCGGAGCCGGTCTGGAACACGTCCACGGGGAACTGCGTGTCCCACCGTCCCTCGGCGACCTCTCCGGCCGCCTCCTGCACGGCCTCGGCGACGTCCTTGTCGAGCACCCCCAGTTCGGCGTTCACCCTGGCGGCGGCGCCCTTGATCCGCGCGAGCGCCTCGATGTGCGCCCGTTCCAGGTGCTGACCGGAAATGGGAAAGTTCTCCACGGCCCGCTGCGTCTGCGCCCGCCACTTGGCGTCGGCGGGGACGCGGACCTCGCCCATGGAGTCGTGCTCGATGCGGTAGTCGCTCATGACGGATACAGCACACCCCCGGGCTGATGTATTTCAACCCGGGGGAGCGGCTGTGACGCGACCGGAGCAGCCCGACTAGGCCAGTCCGGGTCCGCGCACCGGGATGTGCGTGAACGTCGGCTCGGGGGCCGGGTTCTGGAAGAAGTCGTTGCCCTTGTCGTCGACGACGACGAACGCCGGGAAGTCCTCGACCTCGATCTTCCAGACGGCCTCCATGCCGAGCTCCTCGTACTCGACGACCTCGACCTTCTTGATGCAGTCCTGGGCGAGCCGGGCGGCGGGTCCGCCGATGGAGCCCAGGTAGAAGCCGCCGTGCGTGTCGCAGGCGTCCGTGACCTGCTTGCTGCGGTTGCCCTTGGCCAGCATCACCTTGGAGCCGCCCGCCGCCTGGAACTGCTCGACGTAGGAGTCCATGCGGCCGGCGGTCGTGGGGCCGAAGGAGCCGGAAGCGTAGCCCGCGGGCGTCTTGGCGGGGCCCGCGTAGTACACCGGGTGGTCCTTCAGGTACTGCGGCATCTCCTCGCCCGCGTCAAGGCGTTCCTTGATCTTGGCGTGGGCGATGTCGCGGGCCACCACCAGCGGCCCGTTCAGCGACAGCCGCGTCTTGACCGGGTACTTGGTCAGCTCGGCGAGGATGTCGTCCATCGGCTGGTTGAGGTCGATCCTGACGACGTCACCCGCCTCGTCGAGGTGCTCGTCCGTGGTCTCGGGGAGGAAGTGCGCGGGGTCCGTCTCCAGCTGCTCCAGGAAGACGCCCTCGGCGGTGATCTTCGCGACGGCCTGGCGGTCGGCGGAGCACGACACCGCGATCGCCACCGGGCAGGACGCGCCGTGCCGCGGAAGACGGACGACACGTACGTCGTGGCAGAAGTACTTGCCGCCGAACTGCGCGCCGATGCCGATCTTCTGCGTCAGCTCGAAGACCTTCTCCTCCAGGTCCTTGTCCCGGAAGCCGTGGCCCAGCTCCGAGCCCTCGGACGGGATCTCGTCCAGGTAGTGCGCGGAGGCGTACTTCGCGGTCTTCAGGGCGTACTCGGCGCTGGTACCGCCGACGACGATGGCCAGGTGGTACGGCGGGCAGGCGGCCGTGCCCAGCGAACGGATCTTCTCCTCCAGGAACTTCATCATGGAGGACTCGTTGAGCACCGCCTTCGTCTCCTGGTAGAGGAAGGACTTGTTGGCGGAGCCGCCGCCCTTGGCCATGAAGAGGAACTTGTAGGCGCCGCCGTCGGTCGCGTACAGCTCGATCTGCGCCGGAAGGTTGGAGCCGGTGTTCTTCTCGTCCCACATGGTGAGGGGAGCCATCTGCGAGTAGCGCAGGTTCAGGTTCTTGTACGCGTCGTGGATGCCCTGGGACAGGGCCTTCTCGTCCTCACCTTCGGTGAGGACGTTCTGTCCGCGCTTGCCCATGACGATCGCCGTGCCGGTGTCCTGGCACATGGGGAGCACGCCCGCCGCCGCGATGTTCGCGTTCTTCAGCAGGTCCAGGGCGACGAACTTGTCGTTGCCGGACGCCTCGGGGTCGTCGATGATGCGGCGCAGCTGGGCGAGGTGCGCCGGGCGCAGGTAGTGCTGGATGTCGTGGATGGCCTCGGCGGCGAGCTTGCGCAGCGCCTCCGGGTCGACCTTGAGGAACGTCCGCCCGTCGGCCTCGAAGGTGGAGACACCCTCGGAGGTCACCAGCCGGTAAGGGGTGGTGTCCTCTCCCTGGGGGAGCAGATCGGTGTACGCGAACTCAGGCATCTCGCCCATTCCTCACTCTGACAGACAGCTTTTTCGGGCTCGGTTCGCCTCCGGAGCGCAGAAGCCTGTGCTCTCTCACCGGTGGCCGGCACCCATTGGCAGCGCTCACCAGCGTAGAACCTGCGACGGACGGGGAGCTTGTGAGGTAAGGCTCAGTTCGCCGTCCGGGGCCTGCGCGGTTTCGTCGTCCACACCCCTGGTCGCGATCTATCGCGTTTGGGTACGCTGCTGCCGTGGACCTTCACAAGAGCCCCGCCCCGACCGACAGCCGGACCGACCCGTCGACCGGCGGCCGGCCCGCCGTGCCGGCCGAGCCCGCCGACTGGCGCTGCTCCGACGCCGACCGCGACCGCGTCGCGGACATCCTGCGCGACGCCCTCGCGGAGGGCAGGCTCACCGCGGAGGAGCACGCCGAGCGGGTCGAGGGCGTGCTGGCGGCCAAGACCGTGGGCGAGCTGGAGCCGTTCGTACGGGACCTGCCCGCCGCCCACGCGGGCCGCGCGACACCCGCCTACGGAGCTGTGCCCAACCGCCCCAGCCCGGGCGCGATCCCGGTGGAGGCCGACGAGAACGTGGTGGCGGTCTTCAGCACGGCGATGCGCAAGGGCCGCTATCGCGCCGGACGCCGTATCCACGCGTACGCCGTCTTCGGCAATGTCGAGATAGACCTCAGCGAGGCGATCTTCGAGTACCAGCAGGTCGTCATCAAGGCGATCTCGGTCTTCGGCAACATCGACGTGCGCGTCCCGGAGAACGTCTCGCTGCGCGGCAGCGGCGGCGGCGTCCTCGGCAACTTCGAGGTGGACACGCTGGACTCGGGCGACCCCGAGGCCCCCGTGGTGTACGTGGACGGGCTGGCCGTCCTCGGCAACGTGGAGGCGAAGCCCAAGCGGGGCAAGCTCGTCGCGGACATCCTCGACCGGGTCGCGGACCGGGTGGACCGGAGTTTGCGCAAACACCTCGACCGTTGACGCTTGTGAATCCGAACGGTGTTCGGACGGCATCCTGACGTCGTCCCGGCGGCCGAAGCGGCGCGCGGAGCCGGCTCAGGTCCGGTCCAACGGGCCCGGATTCGAATGAGTCGCTCCGCTCTTCGGAACTCAGTGCATAGGCGCGCGCACAGCGGGTAGGGCTTGCTGCATCGTCTCTTGGAGGGCGCTGTGGACTTCCCGCGGCGCCCGGCACGCTCGCTAAGCCGTCGTCAGGAGTAGACCGTGCTGCAACCGCCGCATCAGTCCCTGCAGGTAGCTGCCGTTCCGGCCCAGCGGGCGCCAGTGCGGGACAGGGATCAGGAAGCGCCATGGCACACGGAGGCCGTGTGCCGGCGTGATGAGGCCGGCCTGTTCTTCGCCCCTTCGAAGGAGCCCACCGCGGCCCGTCTGTCCCGCGAGGAGGCGGCGAAGCGCGTCTGCGCCCGCTGCCCGGTGATGGTCGAGTGCCGCGAACACGCGCTGCTGCAACCTGAGCCCTACGGCGTGTGGGGCGGCCTCACCGCCGCCGAGCGCCGCGTCGTGCTCGCCAGGCGCCGCCGCCGCGAACTGGAAATGCAGAAGGCCCGCACCTCGGGCCAGATAGCAGCCGCCGGATAGTCCGTACGCGAGTGGGGCGCCCCCTCCGCACAGGGGGCGCCCCACTCGTGTACGACCACGGCCTCGAACCCGGCCGTGCCCGCGCCTACTTGGCGCGGTCGAAGTCGATCGCGCTGTACGCGCGCAGCTTGCTCAGCCGGTGCTCCGAGGTGATCTGGCGCACCGTGCCCGACTTGGAGCGCATCACGATCGAGTCGGTCGTGGCGGTCTCGGCGCGGTAGCGCACGCCGCGCAGCAGCTCGCCGTCCGTGATGCCGGTCGCGACGAAGAACACGTTCTCGCCGGAGACCAGGTCGTCCGTGAACAGGACCCGGTCGAGGTCATGGCCCGCGTCGACGGCGCGCCGGCGCTCCTCGTCGTCCTTGGGCCACAGCTTGCCCTGGATGGTGCCGCCCAGGCACTTCACGGCGCACGCCGAGATGATGCCCTCGGGCGTACCGCCGATGCCGAGCAGCAGGTCGATGCCCGTGCCCTCGCGCAGCGCCAGGATCGAGCCCGCGACATCGCCGTCGGAGATCAGTTTGATGCGGGCGCCCGTCTCGCGGATCTCCTTGATGATCCCGTCGTGGCGCGGCCGGTCGAGGATGACGACGGTGACGTCCTCGGGGGAGGAGTTCTTGGCCTTGGCGACCCGGCGGATGTTCACCGCGACGGGCGCGTTGATGTCGACGAAGTCCGCGGCCTCGGGGCCGGTGACCAGCTTGTCCATGTAGAACACGGCGGACGGGTCGAACATGGTGCTGCGGTCGGCGGCCGCGAGCACGGCGATCGCGTTCGTCATGCCCTTCGCGGTGAGCGTGGTGCCGTCGATCGGGTCGACGGCGATGTCGCACTCGGCACCGGTCCCGTCACCGACGCGCTCCCCGTTGAAGAGCATCGGGGCCTCGTCCTTCTCACCCTCGCCGATGACGACGACGCCGTTCATCGAGACGGTGGAGACGAGGGTCCGCATGGCCCGCACTGCGGCGCCGTCGGCGCCGTTCTTGTCCCCGCGGCCCACCCAGCGGCCCGCGGCCATGGCGGCGGCCTCGGTGACGCGGACGAGTTCCAGGGCGAGGTTGCGGTCGGGGGCCTCCGGGGAGACCTCGAGTTCGGACGGCAGCTGATGATGCTCGGTCATCGAGACGCACCTTTCTGATACGGCGACGGCCGGATGAGGGTGATGGCCCCGACTCTATCGTCAGGCAGACAAAATGAGCAGGGGGCCCCACGGATGAGCAGACCACTGCACCTGCGACGATAGGCACGTGGCAGGTACGAAAGGCAAGCAGAGCGTCCGGAACATGATTCTCTCGCTGGGCGTCATCACGCTCATGGCGAGCGTCATCTACGTCTTCATTCCGCACGACGAGGGCGGTACCCCCGACGTCAAGCGCGTCGACTACCGCGTCGAACTGCTCACGGCACGCCGCGCCGCGTCCTATCCCGTGGCGGCGCCCGAAGGCCTGCCCGGGACGTGGAAGGCCACGTCCGTGCGGTTCGACGGCTCCGCGTTCGACGCCTGGCACCTCGGCTTCCACGCTCCCGACGGCGAGTACGTGGCGATCGAGCAGTCCACGCAGAAGCCGACCGTGTTCATCGACACGGCCAGCGGGGGCGCCAAGGAGACGAAGGCCACCGAGCGGATCGGCGACCGGACATGGCAGCGCTACGCGGGCGGCCGGTACGACGCCCTCGTCCTGAAGGCCAAGGGTTCCACCACGGTGGTGGCGGGCACGGGCTCGTTCGCGCAGCTGGCGAAGATGGCCGAGTCCCTGAAGGCGGAGTCCGCCAAGACGACGTGACACACCGCGTGGACGCAATGAGGAGGGCCCCCGGCAGCGCGCCGGGGGCCCTCCTCATGTGTCTACGCGGTGACTCAGACCGTGGTGACGACCTGGTCGAAGTCCAGGCGCGGGGAGCGCGGGAACCAGGCGTCCTCGCCCGGCTTGCCGATGTTGATGACCATCAGCGGGGTGTGGTCGTCGTCCAGGAACTCCTTCTGGACACCGGCGAAGTCGAGGCCGGTCATCGGGCCGGCGGCGAGGCCGGCGGCGCGGACGCCGACGATGAAGTAGGCGGCCTGCAGCGCGGCGTTCAGCGAAGCGGCGCCCTCACGGGCCGGGCGCTCGGCGAAGAACATGTCCTTGGCCTGCGGGAAGTGCGGGAACAGCGCGGGGAGCTCCTCGTGGAACTCGTTGTCCGCGGAGAGGATCGCGACCAGCGGGGCGGTGGCGGTCTTCGGCTGGTTGCCCTCGGCCATGTGCTTCACCAGGCGCTCGCGGGCCTCGGCGGAGCGGACCAGGGTGATGCGCAGCGGCGACTGGTTGAAGGCGGTCGGGCCGTACTTGACCAGGTCGTAGATCGCCTGCACCTGCGCGTCGGTCACCGGCTCGTCGGTGAACGTGTTCGCGGTGCGGGCCTCGCGGAACAGCAGGTCCTGGGCGGCGGGGTCAAGAACGAGAGACATGAAGGAACCTTCTCCAGATGTGCGTCGGATCCGGGGGGATCGGCTGGCAGTACCGACATTACGGCGATGAGGTTTAAGGTTCAACCAAAATCAGCCGATGGTGATCCTCTTCACAGGCGACGGAGGTGGCGGGAACGACGAAAGGGACCCCGTAGGGCCCCTTCCTAGGCGTTCGTCCGGGCGAAGGCGACTCAGAGGGTCACTCGGAGTCGTCGTCCGCGCCGTCCGGCTCCTCCTCCGCCAGCGCCGCGTCGAGCCGCGCCCGCGCGCCCTCCAGCCAGTGCCGGCACACCTTGGCCAGCTCCTCGCCGCGCTCCCAGAGGGCGAGGGACTCCTCAAGGGTCGTGCCGCCCGCCTCCAGGCGGCGTACGACCTCGATCAGCTCGTCCCGCGCCTGCTCGTACCCGAGCGTCTCGTCCACCTTGCTGGTCATCCGCCCACCCTATGCATCTGCTCGTACAGTGAATTCACCTTCGGCGACCCGCGCCCTGAGCGTCTCGTCCGGAGCCACCTCGGCCGGGTCCCGGACCACGTGCCCGTCGGCCTTCTGGAGCACCGCGTACCCCCGCTGGAGGGTCGCCGCGGGGGAGAGGGCCACCACGCGCGCGCGGGTGTGCGTCAGCTCGGAGTCGGCGCGGTCGAGGAGATGCCCGAGGGTGCGCCGCCCGCGGTCGATCAGCGAGGCGACATGGTCGGCCCGCTCGTCCACCATCCGGTGCGGATCCTCTATCGAGGGGCGGGCCAGCGCGTGCGCGAGACCACGCTCCTCGCGGTCGATGTACGACTGGACGCAGCGCCGCGCCCGGTCCCGCAGGAACCGCACCCGCTCGGACTCCTCGCCGACGTCCGGCACGACCTTCTTGGCGGCGTCGGTCGGCGTGGACGCCCGCAGGTCCGCCACATGGTCGAGCAGCGGGTTGTCCGGCTCGTGCCCGATCGCCGAGACGACCGGCGTACGGCAGGACGCGACCGCCCGGACGAGCTGCTCGTCGGAGAACGGCAGCAGGTCCTCCACGCTGCCGCCGCCGCGCGCCACGACGATCACGTCGACCTCGTCGAGCGCGTCCAGCTCCTTCACCGCCTGCACGACCTGCGGCACCGCGTGCACACCCTGCACGGCGACGTTGCGCACCTCGAAGCGGACGGCGGGCCAACGGTGCCGCGCGTTCTCCAGCACGTCCCGCTCGGCCGCGGACGCCCGCCCGCAGACGAGCCCGATCAGCTGCGGCAGGAACGGCAGCGGCTTCTTGCGCTCCGGCGCGAAGAGCCCCTCAGCGGCCAATGACTTCTTCAACTGCTCCAGCCGGGCGAGCAGTTCACCCACACCCACCGGCTTTATCTCGACGGCCCGCAGCGACAGCTGCCCCCGCGGCGCGTACCACTCCGGCTTCGCGTGGACGACGACCCGCGCGCCCTCGCTCACCACGTCGGCCACCGCGTCGAACACCTGGCGGTAGCAGGTCACGCTCACGGAGATGTCGTACGACGGGTCGCGCAGCGTCAGGAAGACGACGCCCGCGCCGGGGCGCCGCGACAACTGGGTGATCTGCCCCTCGACCCACACCGCGCCGAGCCGGTCGATCCATCCCCCGATGAGCCGCGACACCTCACCGACGGGCAGCGGGGCGTCCGCGGACGTGTTGAGAGCCATGCGCCGAGCGTAGTGGCCGCCACCGACAGGAGGGGGCCACAGCCCGTCCGGCGTTCGGGCACGAGAGCGTTCAGGCCGATACGGGGGGTGCCGGCCGCCCCCGCTGAACGACCAGCACCGTCAGCCCCACCGCGAGCCAGACCGCCCCCACCACCTGCGCGGTGCCCGACGCCTCCACGATCACGGCGACGGTGATCGCGGCGCCGACCACAGGCATCAGCACGTGCCGCCACCACACCACCGGCCCACCCCGGCGCCGTACCGCGAACCACCCCACCACGCTCGCGTGCAGCAGCGTGAAGGCCGTCAGCGCGCCGATGTCGACCACCGACACCAGGTGGTCCATGCCGTCGTCGCGCCGAGCCGCCCACACCGCGGCGACCAGCGTGATGACCGCCGCCGTCAGCAGGGCGGCCCGCGGCACCCCGGAGTCGGTCCTCGACAGGGCGCGCGGCAGCCGTCGGTCGCGGGCCATCGCGAAGACGAGGCGCCCGGCCGCGGCCTGTCCGGCGAGCGCCGCGAAGGCCGCGCCGATCGCCTTGCTCACGGCCACCAGGTCGTGCAGCCACGAGCCGACGGACGTGTTCACGGTGTCGTAGAACGCGGAGCCCTGCCGGACCGGCTCGGCGGCGAGCCGCGCCGACGACACGGGCTCCAGAAGCGCGATCAGATACGTCTGCGCCACGAACAGCACACCGGCCAGCGCCAGGCAGAACAGCACCGCCCGCGCCACCTTCCGCGAACCGCCGGTGACCTCCTCGGCGAACGAGGCGATCGCGTCGAAGCCGAGATACGACAGAACGGCGACCGACACCGCGCCGAAGACCGCCGACAGCGCGAACGCCCCCTGCGAGCCGTCCCCCGACAGCGGCGACAGCCAGCCGCGCTCGGCCCCGTCGCGCGCGAGCACGACGACCGCCGACACGACGAAGACCACCAGGACGACGATCTCCATGGCGAGCACCAGAAAGCCCACCCGGGCGGCCATCCGCACGCCCCACAGGTTCAGGGCCGTCGTGACGAGCACGGCGAGCGCGGTCCACACCCACCGCGAGACGCCCGGGACCAGGGAGTTCATCGCGATCCCGGAGAAGAGGTAGGCCACCGCCGGGATGAGGAGGTAGTCCAGCATCGCCATCCATCCCGCGACGAACCCGGCCTCCCTGCCGAGCGCCACGCGCGCGTAGGCGAACACCGAGCCGGCCTGGGGGACCACACGAACCATCTGCGCGTAGCTGAATGCGGTGAACGCCATCGCCACCGTGGCGACGACGTAGACCAGCGCCACCGCGCCGTGCGACTTGGCGTCGAGCGTCCCGAAGACCCCGACCGGAGCCATCGGCGCGATGAACAGCAGCCCGTAGACGACCAGGTCCCGGAAGCCCAGACTGCGCCGCAGCCCGCCTGCGGCCCCGGTGGCGTCCGCGGTGCCGGGGGTGGTCTGCGTGTCGGACATCCTGCCTCCCGAGAGTCGTGCCTGGCCCCACCCCTCCCAGCTCCTGCCCAGTCTCCCCAAGGAGGCGATCTTTGACCTGCCGGGCGCGGCCTTACGATGGTTCGCATGACTGCTTCGCCTGGCCGCCGTGTCCTGCTCGCCGCTCCCCGTGGCTACTGCGCGGGTGTGGACCGCGCCGTGATCGCCGTCGAGAAAGCCCTCGAGCAGTACGGGGCTCCGATCTACGTCCGCCACGAGATCGTGCACAACAAGTACGTCGTGCAGACCCTGGAGAAGAAGGGCGCCATCTTCGTCGAGCGGACGGCGGAGGTCCCCGAGGGGGCCATCGTGATGTTCTCGGCGCACGGTGTCGCCCCGGTCGTCCACGACGAGGCCGCCGCAGGCAAGCTCGCCACCATCGACGCGACCTGCCCGCTGGTCACCAAGGTCCACAAGGAAGCCGTGCGCTTCGCGAACGAGGACTTCGACATCCTCCTCATCGGCCACGAGGGCCACGAGGAGGTCATCGGCACCTCCGGCGAGGCGCCCGACCACATCACCCTGGTCGACGGCCCCGAGGACGTCGCCAAGGTCGAGGTCCGCGACCCCTCCAAGGTCGTCTGGCTCTCCCAGACCACCCTCTCGGTCGACGAGACCATGGAGACGGTCGACGCGCTGAAGGAGAAGTTCCCCCAGCTCATCTCCCCGCCGAGCGACGACATCTGCTACGCCACGCAGAACCGTCAGCTCGCCGTGAAGAAGCTCGCCGAGGACGCCGAGCTGGTCATCGTGGTCGGCTCCAAGAACTCCTCGAACTCGATCCGCATGGTCGAGGTCGCCCTGGACGCGGGCGCCCCCGCCGCCCACCTGGTGGACTTCGCGGCCGAGATCGACGAGGCCTGGCTGGAGGGCGTCACCACGGTCGGCCTGACCTCCGGCGCCTCCGTCCCGGACGTCCTCGTGGAGGGCGTACTGGAATGGCTGGCCGAGCGCGGTTACGGCGACGTCGAGACGGTGAAGACGGCCGAGGAGTCCATCACCTTCTCGCTGCCCAAGGAACTGCGCCGCGATCTGCGCGCGGAGGCGGCGGCCCTGGTGGCGGAGCGCACGGGGACGGCACCCTCCGCGGAGTGACTGTCAGTCGTACGTCGTAACGTGGTGCCATGCAGATCTTCGGCGTGGACATCGGCGGATCCGGGATCAAGGGCGCCCCTGTGGACCTGGACCGCGGCGACCTGGCCCAGGAGCGCTTCAAGGTGCTCACCCCGCACCCGGCGACCCCGGACGCGGTGGCCGACGGCGTGCGGGAGGTCGTCGGCCACTTCGGCTGGGCCGGCCCGGTGGGCATCACGTTCCCCGGAGTGGTCACCGGCGGCTCCACCATCCGCACCGCCGCCAATGTCGACAAGGGCTGGATCGACACCGACGCGCGTGCCCTGCTGAGCGAGCGGATCGGCGGGCTCCCGGTAACGGTGCTCAACGACGCGGACGCGGCGGGCGTCGCCGAGGTGCAGTTCGGCGCCGGACAGGGCCGCCGCGGCACGGTCCTGCTGCTCACCTTCGGCACGGGCATCGGCAGCGCCCTCTTCGTCGACGGCGAGCTGGTCCCCAACACCGAGCTGGGCCACCTGGAGCTCAACGGCCACGACGCGGAGACCCGCGCCTCCACCAAGGCCAAGGACGACCACGAGCTGACGTGGGAGCACTGGGCGCGCCGCGTCCAGAAGTACCTCGCCCACGTCGAGATGCTCTTCTCCCCGGAGCTGTTCATCGTCGGCGGCGGCGTCAGCCGCAAGGCCCAGAAGTTCCTGCCCCTGATCGAGGGCATCAAGGCGGAGATCGTCCCGGCCCAGCTGCAGAACAACGCGGGGATCGTGGGAGCGGCGATGCGGGCGGCGCAGAAGGCGTAGCCGGCAGGGAGTGCTGCCGGCGGCCCTGTGTCACACCGGGCGCCGCCGCGGTTGCCCGGCGGCCTGCTGGGCCCGCCGCTGGGCCGCCCGGCGGCTCATCAGCCGCACCTTGCGCACGGTCGCGATGAGCCCGGTGACCAGCGTCCCGCCGTACAGCCAGCCCGCCTGTGTGGCGAGCGCGGTGGCCAGCCCCATGGCGCGGCCCCCGAGCCCGCCGCCCCCGTCGGCGACGGGCAGCAGTCCGAAGGCGAAGGCGATCGGGACGACGACGGGCGCCGTCACGAGGTCGCCGCGCCGCACCCACAGGCCGGTCAGCGCGCAGACCGGCAGGAACAGCAACCCGTACACCGTGAGCGAGGCCCCGAACAGCAGCTGGTCGAGGCAGCCGAGCGCGAACATCGCCGCACCGGCGAACAGCCCGCTGCCGAGCCCGGTCAGCCGGGGGTTCGGCATCCGCCGTACGGCCTGGACCAGCGGCGGCGCGGACCGCCGGGCAGCGGACGCACCCCGCCGTACGCCGACGGCCGCCCCTCGCCCGGCCTGTGCCGGAAAAGGCGTGCCGCGTCGAGGTCTCTGCTGGGGGGGACGCGTCCTGTGTTGCTCCACTGGACCAACTTAGGTCGGTTTATGTGTGGAATAGCCCTTCAGACACGCGGTTGGGCGGACCTTGGTCAACCTTGGCCAAGCGTTCGATACCCCGCCGGGGCGGGGCCGCGCACGCCGTAGACTGGGGGATCGGCCCGTACAAAGAACATGGATCCGGGCCCACGCAGTCCCAGCCCAGCCCCCATCCTCTCGTACGGGAAGTCGCAACGTGTCGCTCACGATCGGAATCGTCGGCCTGCCCAACGTCGGCAAGTCGACCCTGTTCAACGCCCTGACCAAGAACGACGTGCTGGCGGCCAACTACCCGTTCGCCACGATCGAGCCGAACGTCGGCGTGGTCGGCGTCCCGGACGCCCGCCTCACGAAGTTGGCCGAAATCTTCGCTTCGCAGAAGATCCTTCCGGCCACCGTCGACTTCGTCGACATCGCGGGCATCGTGCGCGGCGCCAGCGAGGGCGAGGGCCTGGGCAACAAGTTCCTCGCGAACATCCGCGAGTCCGACGCGATCTGCCAGGTCATCCGCGCCTTCAAGGACGAGAACGTCGTGCACGTCGACGGCAAGGTCTCGCCCAAGGACGACATCGAGACGATCAACACCGAGCTGATCCTCGCCGACCTCCAGACCATCGAGAAGGTCCTGCCGCGCCTCCAGAAGGAGTCGCGCATCAAGAAGGACGTGGTCCCGAAGGTCGCGGCGGTCGAGGCGGCCAAGGAGATCCTGGAGAAGGGCGACACGCTCTTCTCGATGGGCATCGCCCAGGGCTCCGGCAAGGAGGAGCTCCTCCACGACCTGCACCTCCTCACCACCAAGCCGTTCCTCTACGTCTTCAACGTGGACGAGGACGAGCTGACCGACGAGGAGTTCAAGGCCGAGCAGCGCGCGCTGGTCGCCCCCGGTGAGGCGATCTTCCTCAACGCCAAGCTGGAGCAGGACCTCGCCGAGCTCGACGAGGAGGACGCCATGGAGCTCCTGGAGTCGGTCGGCGCCGAGGAGCCGGGCCTCGCCACCCTCGCCCGCGTCGGCTTCAACACCCTCGGCCTCCAGACGTACCTGACGGCCGGCCCCAAGGAATCCCGCGCCTGGACGATCAAGAAGGGCGCGACCGCCCCCGAGGCCGCCGGAGTCATCCACACCGACTTCCAGAAGGGCTTCATCAAGGCCGAGGTCATCTCCTTCGCCGACCTCGTCGAGACCGGCTCGGTCGCCGAGGCCCGCGCGAAGGGCAAGGCCCGCATGGAGGGCAAGGAGTACGTGATGCAGGACGGCGATGTGGTGGAGTTCCGCTTCAACGTGTGACGGGCTGAGGACCTGATCGGCCGAGGTGTCGGGCAGACAATAGAACTCCAGGTCAGGGGCCGGATCTTCGGATCCGCCCCCTGTCTGCGAGTACCGCCGCCCGGGCCGGCAGGCTGAGCGCCATGAGGATCGCGACAACCCAGTTCACCTGTGCGCCCGCGGACATCGGGGCCAATGCGCGGCAGATGGCTGCTCTTGCCGCCGAGGCGGGTGCGCAGGGCGCCGAAATGGTGGTGTTTCCCGAGCTGGCGCCGACCGGGTACGAACTCGAGGCACTGCGCGCCGACAGAGATCTCTGGGTGCAGCCGGACGATCCCCGCCTGGACCCGCTCAGGACGGGCGGCATCGCCACCGTCATCAACTGCGCCACCGCGACGGGCGGGAACCGGCCCGCCATCGAGACGCTGGTCTTCGCAGCCGACGGCGAACCGATCACCGCGTACCGCAAGCAGCATCTGTTCGAGCACGAGCAGGGCGTGTTCCTGGCAGGCCGGAACGACGGGCGGTTCGAGCTCGGCGGGCTGCGCTTCGCCCTGGCGACATGCTTCGACAACCACTTCCCGGATCTGGTCTCCCGGGGCGCCGCTGACGGGTGCCATGTGCATCTGGCGAGCTCGCTGTACGGCGTCGGCGGCGGAGTGAGCGAACTGGAGTCGGTGTATCCGGGCATCGCCAAGGACTTCCCCCTGCATGTCGTCCTGGCCAACCACGTCGGCCCGGCCGGCGCGTGGACGGGCTGCGGCCGCGCCGCGCTGTGGGCTCCGGGAGGCGCCGTTCTCGCTCAGGGCGACGCGGAGACCCCGACGGTGGTGACCGCCGAAGTCGGACCGGCCCCTGGGCCTCAAGGATGAACGTCACGGGTACTGCGGTACTGCCGAGCCCGAGATCGCGGTGCGTGACGGGCCTACGCCCGCGCCAGCCCCGTCTTCAACCCCGCCCCGCACAGCGGTACGACGGCGCTGCGTTCGCCGAGGGAGCCCTCCCGTACGGCCGCCCAGCAGGCGACCCCCGTCGACTCGACGTACAGCCCGCGCGAGGCCAAGTCCCGCTGGGCGTGCCGGATCTGATCCTCCGTCACAGTCAGGAAGGTGCCGCCGGACTCGCGTACCGCGCGCAGGATCTGCCGGGCCCGCGGGGGACGCGGAATCGCGATGCCCTCCGCGAAGGTGGGCGCCATGGGGGTGACGCCGACCAGGTCGCCCGCTCCCGCGTCCCAGGCCCGTGCCAGCGGGGCGACCGCCGCGGCCTGGACGGCGTACAGGGCGGGCCGCCGGTCGATGAGCCCCGCCGTGTGCAGCTCGGCGACCGCCAGTGCCGCGCCCAGCAGCAGCGTGCCGTTGCCGACCGGCACGACGATCACGTCGGGGAGCCGTCCGCCGAGGTCCTCCCACAGTTCGTGGACGTACGTCTTCGTGCCGTGCAGGAAGTACGGGTTGAAGACGTGCGAGGCGTAGAACGTGCCCTCCTCGTCCGCCGCTTCCCGCGCCGCGGTCGCCGTCGCCTCGCGGTCGCCGTCCACGATGTGCTGCTGGGCCCCGTGCGCCCCGATCTGCTCCAGCTTCTTCGGTGACGTGCCGTCGGGGACGTAGACCGTGCAGGGCAGTGCGGCCCGTGCGCAGTACGCGGCGATCGCCGTGCCCGCGTTGCCGCTGCTGTCGGCGATCACCCGGCGGGGGCCCAGCCGCAGCGCCAGCTCGGCGAGCAGCACCGCGCCCCGGTCCTTGAACGACAGCGTCGGCATCAGGAAGTCGAGCTTGGCCGAGATGCCGTCCCTGAGCGGGACGAGCGGGGTGCGGCCCTCGCCGAGGCTGACCGTGGGGGCGGCGAGCGGCAGGCACTCCGCGTAGCGCCACAGGGAATTGACCCGTCCCGCAAGGGACTTGAGGGAGGCGGGCGTCGGCGAGAAGTCCAGGTCGAGCGGACCACGGCAGGCCGGGCAGCACCAGGCGAGCGAGCCGGCGGGGACGCGCGTGCCATCCGTGGGGCAGAAGCAATCCGGCAAGGGAGTCATGAGCGCAGGGTAGATGCGCCGCGCGCCGCGGCTCCGGATCGGCGACCCGGCTCGCTGCGGGGAAAGGTCCCGTTTGCCGCCCGCATACCGTCCCTGCCGGCCGCGCGCTTACGATCTGCCCAGCAGTACGGCAGTCGTACGCCAGTTCTGCACCACCCGGACTAGGAGCAAGGTACCCGTGGCCATACCGCCGCCGCCCGGGCAGCAGCAGCCCGAAGGCTCGTACCCGCCGCCGTACCCGCACTACCCGCAGTACCCCCAGGGCGGCGGCCCCTACGACCAGGGCGGCCCGTACCAGCAGCCGTACGGAGGCACTCCTTACGCCCCCTGGGGGCAGGGCTACTCCCCGTTCAACCGGCCCGTGCCCGTCAACGGCCTCGCGATCTCCGCGCTCGTGCTCGGCATCCTCTGCTTCCTGCCCGCCGTCGGGCTGGTCCTCGGGGCCGTCGCGCTGTGGCAGATCAAGAAGCGGGGCGAGCGGGGCAAGGGGATGGCGGTGGGCGGCATGGTGATGTCGTCCGTCGGCGTCGTGCTGCTCGTCGTCGCGCTCGTCACCGGTGGCGCGCGCGACTTCTGGGACGGCTTCCGGGACGCGGCGGACGACTCGCGCGGCAGCGGCGGCTCCGCCTTCTCGCTCGACAAGGGCGACTGCATCGACGCACCGGGCGACGCCCTGGAGGGCATGGCGTACGACGTCGACACGGTGCCGTGCAGCGGGCGGCACGACGCCGAGGTTTTCGCGAACTTCGAGATGGACGACGGGAGTTACCCCGGCGACAACGAGGTCACCGACGCCGCCGACGACAAGTGCTACACGCTCCAGGACACGTACGCGATGGACGTCTGGGCCCTCCCCGGCGACGTCGACGTCTACTACTTCACGCCCACCCGGCAGAGCTGGCGCCTCGGCGACCGCGAGGTCACCTGCATGTTCGGCAACACGGACGAGGCGGGCACGCTCACCGGCTCCCTGCGCAACGACGCCACGACGCTCGACGCGGACCAGGTCGCCTATCTGCAGGCCGCCCATCTCCTCAACTCGGCGATGAACTCGGCCCCCGACGAGGAGTACGTCGAGGACGACCTGCCCGGTCACAAGGAGTGGGCCGACCGGATGTCGCACGCGCTCACCGAGCAGACGGGCACCCTGCGCGGCCACGCCTGGCCGGACGCCGTGGCCGGGCCGATGGCCGCCCTGGTGAAGAACATCGGCCTCTCGCAGGGGGAGTGGGCGAAGGCGGCCGAGGCGAAGAACCCCGACGCCTTCTACGCCCACTACGAGAAGGCCATGAAGTACATCGACCCCCGCAAGACGGTCACCACACGCAAGGCTCTGGGCCTCGCCACCACCCCGCCGGCCTACGACGAGGACGGTGGTGACCAGAGCGGTGGTGGAGGCGACACCGGGATTGAGGTGTGACGGCGGCTATACCGGGGAGAAAGTGCCTGCGTAAGCCCCCCGTGGGCACAAGTCATCACATCGAGTGATTCTCTGGCCTTTGCTTGCATGGCACAACCCACGGTTGCCAGGCTGTTGCTGTCTGTACAACCTGATGGGAGCGGCCAGTGACTTTCGGTGAGCAGCCGGCGTACCTGCGTGTCGCGGGTGATCTCCGCAAGAAGATCGTCGACGGCTCGCTGCCACCGCATACGCGGCTGCCTTCGCAGGCCCGCATCCGCGAGGAGTACAACGTCTCGGACACGGTCGCCCTGGAGGCGCGCAAGGTCTTGATGGCCGAGGGGCTGGTCGAGGGGCGCTCCGGCTCGGGGACGTATGTGCGGGAGCGGCCCGTGCCACGCAGCGTCGCCCGTTCCGGGTTCCGGCCGGACAGCGGGGCCACCCCGTTCCGGCAGGAACAGGCGGACGTCGCCGCGCGCGGCACCTGGGAGTCGCACAGCAGGCAGGCCGAGGCGAGCGGCGCCATCGCCGAGAGGCTCGGCATCCAGCCCGGCGACCGGGTGATGTGCACGCAGTACGTCTTCCGGGACGGCGGCGAGGTGATGATGCTCTCCACCTCCTGGGAGCCGCTCGCGGTCACGGGGCGCACGCCGGTGATGCTCCCCGAGGAGGGTCCGCTCGGCGGCATGGGAGTGGTCGAGCGCATGGCCGCCATCGACGTCGTCGTGGACAACGTCACGGAGGAGGTCGGCGCCCGCCCGGGCCTCGCCGAGGAACTCCTCGCGCTGGGCGGCGTACCCGGGCATGTGGTCGTCGTCATCCAGCGGACGTTCTTCGCGTCCGGGCGACCGGTCGAGACGGCCGACATCGTCGTCCCGGCGGACCGCTACCGGATCGCGTACCACCTGCCGGTGAAGTGACCCGTCTCCGGGCTCATCTACCCGGTAAGCAGCCTGTATCCGGGCCAACCTGCCGGTAAGCAGCCCGTATCCGGGCCAACCTGCCGGTGAAGCAGCCCAGCTGTGCGGGTGAAGCAGCCCAGCTGTGCGGGTGAAGCAGTTCGCCCGCGCCTGAACTCCCTTTCCCGTGCCCGCTGTTCGAAATCGACGGCACGCCTTGGCTTGTTGCGTACCTCTTTGTGAAAAGTCGTATTCGCTGCGTGAAGGTTAGGCGTAGGCTCGGGCATATGCGGATTGCGGTTTCCTTAGAAGGCGGGGCACTGGGGGTCCCTCCTGCTCGAACCCCGCGCGGAGCACGGGGCAGCGGGCCGGGGACGGGAAGTGGAGGGGCGCGATGAACGACGGCACGATCACTCTTCCCTGGCTCGTCATACGGCAGGACGACAACGGCAATCGCTACCGCGTCGGCAGGTACGCGACCAGGGCCGAGGCCCAGAAGATCGCGGACAGCCTCGACGACCGCGGACACAAGCAGCTCTACTGGGTCGAGAGGATCGCCCAGAACGGCAACGGCGCGGCCCGGTGATCGACCGAGTCCGGAGCCGGGCGGCGCTCCCGTAGGCTCCGGCGCATGACGGAACCGATCGTGGTGGTCGCGGCCGCCCTGCTCCACGGCGGACGCCTGCTGGCGGCCCGCCGCAGCGCACCTCCCGAACTGGCCGGACGTTGGGAACTGCCGGGCGGCAAGGTCGAACCCGGCGAGGCCCCCGAGGACGCCCTCGTGCGCGAGCTGCGCGAGGAACTGGGCATCGAGGCGGCGCCGATGGAGCGCGTCGAGGGCGAATGGCCCCTCAGGCCCGGGTACGTCCTGCGGGTGTGGACCGCCCGGCTGCTCGCCGGCGAGCCCCGCCCTCTTGAGGACCACGACGAACTCCGCTGGCTGACCCCCGGTGAGATCTGGGACGTGGACTGGCTCGACCAGGACGTGCCGGCGGTGAAGAGCGTGCTGTCGGCGCTGGGTGCGCAGGCGTAGGAGCCGGGTTCGGGGCGGCAGGGGCAGAGGCCTGCGAGGGAACGCGGGCAGGTCCTGCGCGGGAACGCGGGCAGGTCCTGCGCGGGAACGCGGGCAGGTGGGGTGCGCGCAGGCGTGCGACGCGTGGCGCTGTCGTATGCGGGCAGGCGAGGGCATCTCGTACGCCGTTCGTGCCACAGTGCGCCCTCACGCGCGGTAAAGCGTCGTGCATATCGGGTATGTGCCCATTAACCCCATGAAACCGGGCGTGGGTGTGCTTCTGGCCTGGGAAGTGATCGGCGTGCCCTACACCGAAGGCGATCGCGCCGAGTGGACCTTTCCCGCGGAGCCCGGTGCCGTCCGCACCGCCCGTGCCGTCGTCCGGGGGCAACTGCGCGCCTGGGGCCTTGATGGCCTCGGTGACGTCACCGCGCTGCTGGTCAGTGAGTTGGTGACCAACTCCCTGCGGCATGCCTCAGGCCCCATCGGCGTACGGCTGATTCGGCCCGCGGCAGTGCCGGACGCCCTGCTGGTGGAGGTCTCCGACCCGCTGCCCGACCCGCCGCGCGAACGCGCCGCCCACCCCGACGACGAGAGCGGCCGCGGCCTCCAGCTCGTGGCGTGCTCGTCACGGCGCTGGGGCACCCGGCCCGGCGACACCGGGAAGACGGTCTGGTTCGAGCTGGCCCTGCCCGGCTGAACGACCCCCGCAGGCAGGGCAGCCGCGCGGGCGTCACGGCGGGGGCGCGAGGAGCGCAGGGGGCGTCGGTCCGGGGCGGGCGGCGACCGAGCGGTTTCAAGCCAGCAGGGGCAGCCGGAGTCTTTGGTTCGACTGGGCGTCACCTGGTTAGAAGACTGGGAGTATGTCGCGGCCGGTCCAAAAATGATCGGGACCGTGCTGTGATCGTGAACACCGTGTTGTGCGGCACCGTAGTGCTGGATACTGCGGGCAGCCGCCCCCGGTGACCGGTGCCGGACGCGGTGAGCTGGAGGGGACGGTTCGCGTGAGCGAGATACCAGCGAAGGCCACGGAGTCCGAGGACCCGTCGGACGGCGCGAGGGCTGACGCCGTGGTGGATTCCACCGCGGACGGCTCCGGGGATGCCGTGGGCGAGGCGGTGTGGCAGAGCAGCCCGCCCGGCTCGATCTACGACTACATCAAGGTCGCGTCCTTCTCCATCGGCGCGGACGGCCTCGTCGACCAGTGGAGCCTGCGGGCCGCGCAGGTCTTCGGCATTTCTGCCGAGCGCGCCGTCGGCATGGACCCCATCGAGGCGTTCGTCGCTCCGGATCTGCGCGAGCGCGGACAGCGCAAGATGGCGGAGATCCTCGACGGCCGGGAGTGGACCGGTGTGGTCCCCTTCCGCCGGCCCACCCCCGAAAGGGGGGAAGGGCTCGCCGAGGTCTATGTGATGCCGACCACAACGGCGGACGGTGAACGGGGTGCTGTGTGCATCGTCGTCGACGTCCGCACGCTGCGCTCGATCGAGACCGACCTGGCCGCCTCGCAGGCGATTTTCGGTCAATCTCCTTTCGGTTTCCTGCTGATCGACGCCGACCTGCGGATCCGCCGCGCCAACGAACGGTTCGCCTCGGTCTTCGGAGGGACCGTCGAGGACCACCGCGGCCACTCCGTTCACGACTATCTGCCGCGCCCCGAGGCCGAGCGCGTCCGCGCCACGCTCCGCCGCGTCCTGGAGACCGGCGACTCCATCACGGACATGCACGTCACGGGCTTCGTGCCGGGCTCCGAGGAGCGCCGCCACTGGTCCGTCAACCTCTACCGCGTGCACAGCGGCACCGGCCGCCCCATCGGGATCGCCTGGCTCGGCACCGACATCACCGCCCGCCGCACCGCCGCCCGCGAAGCCGCCTCCGCCCGGCGCAATCTCGCCCTCCTGAACGAGGCGGGCGCCCGCATAGGCAACTCCCTCGACCTGGAGACCACCGCCCGCGAACTCCTCGACGTGGTCGTCCCCAACTTCTGCGACCTCGCCACCGTCGACCTCTACCAGGGACTCCTGGCCGGCGACGAGGCACCGCCCGGGCTCGCCGACGGCAGCGCCGAACTGCGCCGTGTCGCGTTCGCCAGCGCCGTCTCCGACGCGCCCTTCGTCGGCGGGCCCGCGCCCGTCGCCCCGGGCGCCGTCCACCACTTCCCGTTCAACTCCCCCTGCGCGGACGCGCTGCGCACCGCCCGCCCCCAGCATCTGCCCGCCGAAGAAGGCGGCCTCATCCAGTCCACTCTCGCCGTGCCCATGGTCGCGCACGACACCGTCGTGGGCCTCGCCCAGTTCTCCCGTACGAAGGGCAGCGAGCCGTTCGGCGACCGCGACCGCGCCCTCGCGGTGGAGCTGGCGGCGCGCGCAGCGGTCTGTATCGACAACGCCCGCCTCTACCGCCGTGAGCACGAGCGCGCGCTGATCCTCCAGCGCTCCCTGCTGCCCCCGGGCGACCCGGAGGCCTCCGGCCTGGACATCGCCTGCCGCTACCTCCCCGGCAACGCGGCCACCGAGGTCGGCGGCGACTGGTTCGACGTCATCGAACTGCCCGGCCACCGTACGGCGTTGGTCGTCGGCGACGTGATGGGCCGCGGCCTGCGCGCCGCCGTCGCCATGGGCGAACTGCGCACGGCGGTGCGCACCCTGGCCCTGCTGGACCTCGAACCGGCGGAAGTCCTCTCCGCGTTGGACGAGATCGCCCGCGGCCTCGGCACCCCCGGCGGCGTCCAGCAGGCCACCCGCACCGCCCGCCAGCCCCGCGACGCCGACCTCTCCGAGGTGTACCTCGCGACGTGCGTGTACGCGGTCTACGACTCGGTGACCCGGCGGTGCACCTTCGCCAACGCCGGCCATCTGCCGCCCGTCCTCGTCGAGCCCGGCGAGAGCGCGCTGATGCTCGACGTGCCGCCGGGCATGCCGCTCGGCGTCGGCGGTGAGCCGTTCGAGGAGGTGGAGGTGGAGCTGCCGGAGGGTGCGCTCCTCGCCCTCTACACGGACGGCCTCGTCGAATCCCGCGACCACCCGCTGGACGAGGGCCTGCAAGCGTTCGTCGGCGCCCTGACCGACCCCTCCCAGCCGCTGGAGGACGTCTGCGACCACATCCTGAGCACCCTCGACACACACCACGGCGAGGACGACATCGCGCTGCTGATGGCACGTGTACAGGGGCTGCCCGTCGACTCGGTCGGCGACTGGACGCTCCCGCGCGAGCCGCGCAGCGTGGGCCGGGCCCGCGAGTACGCGCGAACGCGGCTGCAGTCCTGGGACCTCGAACCACTCATCGACACCACGGAGTTGCTCGTCAGCGAGCTGGTCACCAACGCGCTGCGCTACGGCGAGGGCGAGATCAGACTCCGGCTGCTCCTGGACCGCACGCTGGTGTGCGAGGTCTGGGACGCGGGGCTCGTCCAGCCGCGCCGGCGCCGGGCGCGCGACACCGACGAGGGCGGTCGCGGCCTCCAGCTCGTCGGGCTGCTCTCCGCGGGCTGGGGCTCACGGCGTACGCCCCGCGGCAAGACGGTCTGGTTCGAACTCCCGCTCCCTGACGGGGGGACGGGGCTGACGGACCCGGCGGAGGCGTTGCTGAGTCTGTTCTAGGAGGCCTTGCCTTGAGGGCGAGGGGCGAGGGGCGAGGGGCGAGGGGCGAGGGTGCTCAGAGGCTGCGCGGATCAGAAGCGTCCGCCGCCGCCCCTGCGTCCACGGGTCCCGGCCCCGCCGAAGCTTCCGGGCCCGCCTCCCTGCCGGGCGTGACCTGCGGCTCTGGCTCCGGCTCCGGATCCGGCTTCGCCGAGAATGATTCCGCCGAGGACGGCTCCGCTCATGCCCCCGCCGCCGTGCCCTCCGGCCACCGTCCCGCCGTCGTACGGATTCCCGTACGCCCGCACATCCCGCTCGGCGAGCCGCAGCGCTTCCCGGGCCAGACCGCCGGCCTGCCGGGCGTCGGCGAGGGCGGCAGAGGCGTCGGGGGTCTCGGGGACGGTCGCAGCGGTTTCCGCCCGGGCCAGCCGCCGTTCCGCCTCCGCCAGCCGGGTTCGGGCCTCGCTCCCCACCGCCCCCCGGTGCGTCGTGACGAAGTCCGACGCGGTGGCGACCGCACTGCCGGTGGTGACGAGGGAATGGCCGAGGAGGGCGAGCGCGCGCCGGTCGGCGTCCTCGCGGGCGCGGGCACCGGCGAGGGCCTCGTCGAGCGCGATGTCGGCCTGCTCGACGCGGCGAAGGGCGTCGATGGGGTCGTAGGGGCCCGAGTCCATCTCCCGGCGTACCTCGGCGCTGACGGACTCGGCGCGGGCGATACGACCCTGGAGATCGCCCGTGGGTACGGCCGCTGCCGTGCCCTGGAGCAAACCGCGGGCGTCCGCGAGGTCGGTCTCCGTCCCGGTGAGCGCGGCGGGGAGTTTCGCCGCGGCCGTCGCGAGGTCGGCGGCCAGCCGGTCGACGGCGTCCAGGAAGGTGCCCGCCTGGTCGACGGCGCCCTCCGCGGCGCGCAGATGAACGGCGGCCTGTCCGTGGTCGTCCAGGTCGAGCGACTGCCGGGCCTGGTTAAGGTGCGTGGTGGCGAACACAAGCCGGTCCTTGGCCTGTTCGACGTGGCCCGCGACGGGCAGTGCCGCGGAAGGGGAGTACCGCTTGCCCAGGGCGGCCGGCGTCGCGGCGATGGCTCCGGCGCGCGTCGCCAGCTCACGGAACCGGGTCTCCGCCTGCTCCAGCGCCTGTGGCATGTCCCGCTCCAGGGCGCGCAGTTGGTCGAAGCCGGGGGCCTCCGCGTCCAGCCGCCGCTGCGCCTGCGCGCAGCGCGCGACGATCTCCTCCAGCATCCGCCGCCTGTCCGCGTCGTCCTCGGGGAGGGCGTCGTCGAGCCGCTGCCGCAGCCGGAAGGCGGCTGACAGCTCGGACTTCGCGTACGCGAGGGCCTCCGCGTACGGCGTGACGGCTTCCTCACCGAACTGATCCGTGGCGAAACCGAGTTCCTCGGCGCTGGTGCGGATCGCGTCGTCGGTCTCGACCAGCGCCATTCCGGCCTGCCGGTCGAGTTCGGGAAGCGAGGCGACCGGTGGGATGCCGAGGTCCCCGCCCGGCGTCGTCCGCGTGCGCGCACGCCGCCTGCGCCGCAGATACGTGAACGCCGCGACGGCCCCTGCGGCGGCCACCACACCCACGGGCAGAACGAGGTCGGAGGCGGCGGTCTCGTCCTCGCCGGGGTCGGCCTCGGCCGGTGTGATCGACTGCGTCGGCACGGGCTGTCCGGCGGCGACGGCGTCGGTGCCGACGGGTTTCCGGTCGCCGAGCGCCCCGACCTTGCCGGAGACCTGGCCGTTGCGCGCGGGCGCCACCGGGTCGTCGGCTCCGGCTTCCGCGACGGGCAGCACCAGCCAGCCCACGGCCACGAGCCCCCCGAGCACGGCATGCGCCACCCGCACGGCTATGTGCGACGGGGCTCGGCGTGACCGGCTTCGGCTCAGGGGCGACGTCACATTTGGGAGCGTATGACCGCATGCGCGGCCGCGCGAGCCGGGTGCGCTGTCGGTGGGGACGCCTAATGTACGAGGGGAACGGGGGACGCGGGAGGACGTACGGGGGATGGACGTGGAGCGGATGGACGCCGGGGCGGGCACGGGGACGCGCGCGACGGGGGAGGGGACGGAAGAACCGTCAGCGGCCACGGTGGCCTCTGACGCCCCCGACGCCCCCGACGTCACGGGGGCCGTTGGGACCAGCGAGACCGATCGGGCCGCTGCGACCGCAGAGACTGCTGTGCCCACAGACACTGCTGTGCCCACAGAGGCCACCGAGACCGCTGTAACAACAGAGATCATCGAGGCCACGGCGGCTACGGAGACAGCCAAGGCCACGGCTGCCACGGAATCCGCCGAAGCCACCGCGGCGACAAAAGCCACCGAACCCCTCACGGACACGCAGGCACCGCCGCGCCCCACCCGCACCCCCGCCTGGCTCCGCCCCCTGGCCCGTGTCTGGCGGGACCCCCGCCTCCGCTGGCCTCGGCGTATCGCGCTCGTTCTCGTCCTGATCCTGGTCGTCCCGCTGCTCGCCGCCGGGATCGCCCTGCGCGTGAACTACGCGGGGGACCCGGCCCCCGGCACCCACACCAGGAACCGTGACGCCCTCTGGCTCGGGCACGCCTGGGTCGACGGGCGCAAAAGGGACGCGGACGTGAAGGCGCTCGGCACGCGGCTGCGGAGCACCGGGATACGCGACCTCTACGTGCACGCGGGCCCGCTGGAGCACAACGGCACGCTGCCCGAGTCGGCCTATCCGAAGGCGCGTTGGCTGATCGAAGCCCTGCGCACGGAGCTGCCCGGGGTAAGGGTGCAGGCCTGGCTCGGGGACGAACTCGCGAGCGAGGGGCCGACCGGGCTGCGCCTGGAGCGGGCGGCGACCCGGGCGGCCGTCGTCCGCTCCACCCGGCAGATCCTGGCCGCGGGCTTCGCCGGCGCCCACTTCGACCTGGAGCCCCTGCACTCGGGCAACCGCGACTACCTGTCCCTCCTCGACGACCTGCGCCGCCTCACCCGGGCCGCCGGAGCCCAACTCTCCGTCGCCGCCCACCAGATCGACCCCCTCCCGGCCGCGAACTCGATTCGTGGCGCGCTCAGCGGACACCCCAAGTGGTGGTCCCAGTCGTACTTCGGCCAGGTCGCGCGCCGTGTCGACCAGATAGCCGTGATGTCGTACGACACCGCGATGCCACTGGAGAGCCTGTACGGCGGATACGTCGCTCAGCAGACCTCCCTCGCCCTCGAAGTCACCCCGAAGTCGACGGACCTGCTGATGGGCCTGCCCTTCTACTACGAGGACAACCTGAGCCACCACGGGAACGCGGAGACGGTCGGCGCAGCCGTCCGCGGCGCCCGCCTCGGCCTCTCCCGCACGGACCGCACCCGCGAACACTTCGGCCTCGCGCTCTACGTCGACTTCGCGGCCAGGGAGTCGGACTGGGCGGCGTACCGGGCGGGCTGGGTGTCCTGACCGGGCCTCGGGCGCGACGGACAGCTTCGCGTGTCATCATCCGTCCCACGAGCGTGCCCTTTCGGCGCGCGGGGGAACGGAGGGCCTGATGAACTGGCTCGCGGTGGCAGGGGCATTGGTCTTCACGGCGCTGGGGGCACTGGGCGTGGTGACCCTCACGACGGGCCGGGTGGCGCCATGGGGGCGCGGCCGGGTCGTGCGTCCGAGGCTGTGGGGTTACGGTTCGCTGGTCGCCGCGGTCGGCGGCGCGCTGTTCCTGTTCCTCGGTCCGCTCTCGGGACCGCCGCACGGCGTGCGCGGCGCCGTCGCATGGGGCGGCTGGGCCGTGTTCATGGCGGGCCTGACACTCCAGTACCTCGCCCAGCGCCCCGGCCGCCGCACCCCGCGACCCGCTAGGACCGCCTCCTGATCTTCGTCCCCAGCCACACCAGTGGGTCGTACTTGCGGTCGACCGCCCGTTCCTTCAAGGGGATCAGGGCGTTGTCCGTGATCTTGATGTTCTCGGGGCAGACCTCCGTGCAGCACTTGGTGATGTTGCAGTAGCCGAGGCCGTGTTCGTCCTGGGCGGTCTTCTTGCGGTCGAGGCCGTCCTCGGCCGCCGCGTCCAGGGGGTGCATGTCCAGTTCGGCCACCCGCATCAGGAAGCGTGGCCCCGCGAACGCGCCCTTGTTCTCCTCGTGGTCACGTACGACATGGCAGGTGTCCTGGCACAGGAAGCACTCGATGCACTTGCGGAACTCCTGGGAGCGGTCCACGTCCTCCTGCATCATCCGGTACTCGCCGGGCCCCAGATCGGCGGGCGGCACGAAGGCCGGGACCTCGCGCGCCTTCGTGTAGTTGAAGCCGACGTCCGTCACGAGATCGCGTACGACCGGGAAGGCGCGCAGCGGTGTGACGGTGATCGTCTCCGCTTGGGTGAACACCGACATGCGCGTCATGCACATCAGCCGCGGCCGCCCGTTGATCTCCGCCGAGCACGAACCGCACTTGCCCGCCTTGCAGTTCCAGCGCACCGCGAGGTCGGGGGCCTGGGTCGCCTGGAGGCGGTGGATGATGTCGAGGACGACCTCCCCGTCGTTCACCTCGACCGCGAAGTCCTCCAGGCCACCGCCCTTGACGTCGCCCCGCCACACCTTGAAGCGGGCCTCGTAGCTGCTCACTCGTAGAGCTCCTCTTCGGCGAGGTACTTGACCAGCTCCTCCTTCTCGAAGAGGGCAAGCAGGTCGGGGCGGATGGGGTCGGTGGTCTCCCGTACGAGGTCGATCTGCCCGCGTACCGGGTCGGTGGCCGCCAACCCGCCGGTCGGGTCGGTCAGTTGGCACAGCAGGTTGACGCGGCGCCAGGCGCGGTCCATCACCGGATGGTCCTCGCGGGTGTGGCCGCCCCGCGACTCGGTGCGCTCCAGCGCGGCGCGCGCCACGCACTCGCTCACGAGCAGCATGTTGCGCAGGTCGAGGGCCAGATGCCAGCCCGGGTTGAACTGGCGGTGGCCCTCCACCCCCGCCCGGCGCGCCCGCACGCGCAGGTCGGCGAGTTTCTCCAGGGCCTGCGCCACCTCCGCCTCGCGGCGGATGATGCCGACCAGGTCGTTCATGGTCTGCTGGAGTTCCTGGTGGAGGGTGTACGGGTTCTCGGGCGGGCGTCCGTTCTCGGCGCCGGGTTCCGGACCCTCGGCCGAGAAGGGCCGCAGCGCCTCCGCCGCCGCCGTGTCGACCTGGGTTTCGTCCACACCGGGGCGGTCCGTGGCGGCGACCCCCGCCGCGTACTCGGCCGCGTGCCACCCGGCCCGCCGCCCGAACACCAGCAGGTCGGAGAGCGAGTTGCCGCCGAGCCGGTTGGAGCCGTGCATGCCGCCCGCGACCTCACCGGCCGCGAACAGGCCGGGCACGCCGCGCGCGGCCGCCGTGTCCGAGTCGACCGCGATGCCGCCCATCACGTAGTGGCAGGTCGGCCCGACCTCCATCGCCTCCGCGGTGATGTCGACGTCCGCCAGCTCCTTGAACTGGTGGTACATGGACGGCAGTCGGCGCCGGATGACCTCGGCGGGCATCCGCGTCGACACGTCCAGGAAGACGCCGCCGTGCGGGGTGCCGCGGCCCGCCTTGACCTCGGAGTTGATGGCGCGGGCGACCTCGTCGCGGGGGAGCAGTTCCGGAGGGCGCCGGTTGTGGTCCGGGTCCTCGTACCAGCGGTCGCCCTCCTCCTCGGACTGCGCGTACTTCTCCTTGAAGACATCGGGGATGTAGTCGAACATGAACCGCTTGCCCTCGGAGTTGCGCAGCACCCCGCCGTCGCCGCGCACCGACTCGGTGACGAGGATGCCCTTCACCGACGGCGGCCAGACCATGCCCGTCGGGTGGAACTGCACGAACTCCATGTTCAGCAGCGGCGCCCCGGCGAGCAGCGCCAGCGCGTGCCCGTCGCCCGTGTACTCCCACGAGTTCGACGTCACCTTGAACGACTTGCCGATGCCGCCGGTGGCGATCACGACCGAGGGCGCTTCGAGGACGAAGAACCGGCCGGATTCCCGCTCGTAGCAGAAGGCGCCCGAGACCTGTCGCCCGTCCTTCAGGATCCGTGTGACGGTGCACTCCTGGAACACCTTCAGACGGCTCTCGTAGTCGCCCGTCTCCCGGTGGTCCTCCTGCTGCAGCGAGACGATCTTCTGCTGGAGCGTGCGGATGAGTTCGAGTCCGGTGCGGTCGCCGACGTGCGCCAGCCGGGGGAACTCATGGCCGCCGAAGTTGCGCTGCGAGATCCGCCCGTCCTTCGTACGGTCGAAGAGCGCGCCCCAGGTCTCCAGCTCCCAGACCCGGTCCGGGGCCTCCTGCGCGTGCAGCTCGGCCATCCGCCACTGGTTGAGGAACTTGCCGCCCCGCATGGTGTCGCGGAAGTGGACCTGCCAGTTGTCCCCGGAGTGCACATTGGCCATGGCGGCCGCGATGCCGCCCTCGGCCATCACCGTGTGCGCCTTGCCGAACAGCGACTTGCAGATCACCGCCGTACGGGCGCCGCGCTCCCGCGCCTCGATGGCCGCGCGCAGTCCGGCGCCCCCGGCGCCGACCACGACGACATCCCACTCCTGACGGTCGACCACGGACATCAGAACAACCTCGGATCGTCAAAGGCGCCGGACGCGACCAGGTACACGTAGAAGTCGGCGAGCGCCACGCTCACCAACGACGCCCAGGCCAGCAGCATGTGACGGGCGTTCAGCTTCCCGACCCACTGCCACATCCGGTAGCGCACAGGGTGCTTGGAGAAATGCTTCAGCTTGCCGCCGACGATGTGCCGGCAGGAGTGGCAGGAGAGGGTGTACGCCCAGATCAGCGTGATGTTGACCAGGAACACCAGGGTGCCCAGACCCATGTGCCCCCAGCGGTAGTTCTCGTCGCGGAAGGAGAGCACGGTGTCGTACGACAGCACGCAGGCGACCAGGATCGCCGCGTAGAAGAAGTACCGGTGGATGTTCTGCAGGATCAGCGGGAAGCGGGTCTCGCCGCTGTACTTCTTGTGCGGCTCGGCCACCGCGCAGGCGGGCGGGGACGCCCAGAAGCCCCGGTAGTAGGCCTTGCGGTAGTAGTAGCAGGTCAGCCGGAAGCCGAGCGGGAAGATCAGGATGATGATCGCTGGGGAGATGCCCCACCAGCTCCCGAAGAGGTCCGCGTTGGGCCCGGCGTGCATGGTCCGGCAGCGCTCGGCCAGACAGGGCGAGTAGAACGGTGAGACGTAGGGCGCCGCGTAGTAGTCCGTGTTCGCGAAGGCCCGCCACGTCGAGTACACGACGAAGGCCAGCAGCCCGGCCGCGGTGACGGCGGGCGCCAGCCACCAGCGGTCCGTCCGCAGATGCGGGGCGGCGATCGCGGCACGCGTACCGGACCGTACGCCGCCGCTGTTCAGATGGGGTTCCGTACCAGTGGCCAACGGGAGACTCCGGTCGGGTTCAGGGGGCGTGCCGGTCTCGGGCGCCGAGTCCCTCGTCGTCCGAGTCCGTCCACAGGCTGTTGTCGTACGGGGTGTCGGGGATGGACAGGAGGTCGGGGCGCCGGGGCTGGGCCGGCACCGGGGCGCCCTCGCGCAGCAGCGCGACGCTCTCCCGCAGGTGATCGGCGTCTGCGCGCACCCGCCGCATCTCCAGGCTCGCGCCCAACTGCTGTTCCAGGCGCCCCACCGACCTCGCCAGGTCGTCGAGACAGCGCTGGACTGATGTCAATTCGTCGTGCACGGACATGACTTGCCCTCACTTCCGCGGACCCCTCGGTCCAAGGCGGCAACGTTCATGCGCCTGCGAGTGTCGCGCGTCACACCTGCCGGTGGGAAGCGGTGTGCACGGATTGGCCGGGGTGCGCTGGTGCGCGCCCCGGCCCCTGACCCTGGGGGCTGCGCCCCCAGATCCCCCTTTCGGCCTGAACGGCCTCGTCCTCAAACGCCGGCCGGGCTGAAACCCTCCACGGCGCCGGACGGGCTGAAACCCTCCACGGCGCCGGACGGGCTGAAACCCTCCACGGCGCCGGACGGGCTGAAACCCTCCACGGCGCCGGACGGGCCGGAAACTGCCCCCGTGTTGCGCCGCACGGGTGGGGTTCGGTGCCGTCACCGCCGTGTCGTCGCTCCGGAGGGCTGTCCCTCCCCTTCAGTGGCCCCATACATCTGATCAGCTCCATATACCGCCAATCGTGATCAGAACCGGCCCAGCCCCGGAGGTTGCAGTGATGTCCCACGACGGCGTCGGACTGCGCGCGGTGATGCGCTCGGTCGCCTTCCTCACCGCGGGCGCGCTCGCGGTACCCGCCCTCGCCGCGTGCAGCGCCGAGGACAAGGCGGGCAAGCCCCTCGCCGGGCAGGACATCGCGCCCGCCGCACGCGACCTGATCGCGGACGGCGGCACCCTCCACTGGGCCGTCGACGCCGTCCCGGAGACCCTCAACACCTTCCAGTCGGACGCCGACGCGGGCACCTCCCGGGTCGCGGGCGCCGTCCTGCCCTCCATGTACCGGCTCGACGCGATGGGCCGCCCGCAGCGTGACGCCGACTACCTGGAGTCCGCGAAGGTGGTCGATCGCGAGCCCAAGCAGGTCGTGCTCTACAAGCTCAACCAGCAGGCAGTGTGGAGCGACGGCCGGGAGATCGGCGCCGCCGACTTCGCCGCCCAGTGGCGTGCCCTGTCCGGCAAGGACACCGCGTACTGGACCGCCCGCAACGCCGGCTACGAACGCATCGAGAAGATCGAGCGCGGGGCGAACAACCTGGAGGTCAAGGTCACCTTCAGCAAGCCGTACGCCGACTGGAAGGCGCTGTTCTCGCCGCTGTACCCGAAGGACGTCATGGGCTCCCCGGACGCCTTCAACGACGGCGCGCGCCGGAAGCTGAAGGCCACCGCCGGCCCCTTCACGGTGAAGAAGGTCGACCGCAAGGACGGCGAGGTCACCCTCACCCGCAACGACCGCTGGTGGGGCCGCCCCGCCAAGCTCTCCGAGCTGGTGCTGCGTGCCGTACCGCGCGAGAAGCGGGCCGCCGCGCTCGCAGCCGGGAAGCTGGACCTCGCCGAGATCGACCCCGGCGAGGCCGAGCGGATCACCCGAGCCGCCCGCGACAAGGGCAGCACCCCCTTGCAGGGGCCCGGCGCCGCAGGACCGCCCGCCAAGGCGCTGCGGTCCTGGGCACTCGCCCACGGCTCCGACGAGGAGGCCGCCGCCGACGAGAAGAGCGCGCGCGGGAAGCGGCAGAAGGCCATCACGAAGTACGCCGACCAGCAGTCGGCGCTGCGCGGCTTCGTGATCCGCAAGTCCCTCGAACCCGCCTACACGCAGCTCGCTCTCAACGGCGGCGAAGGGCCGCTGGCCGACGAGCGCGTCCGGCGGGCCGTGGCCCGCGCGCTCGACCGCAAGGCGCTCGCCGCGGTCGTGCTGAAGCCGCTGGGACTGCCCGCCGTTCCCGTGGGCAGCCATCTCGCGCTCGCGGGGCAGCAGGCGTACGCCGACAGCAGCGGGGCCCTCGGCGGGCAGGACACCGCGGAGGCGCAGGCGCTGCTCTCCGACGCCGGGTGGGTGCCCGGCGGGCCCGTCAAGGAGAAGGACGCGGCGAAGACCAAGAAGGCGGCCGGGTCCAAGGCCTCCGGCAGCAAGGGCTCCGGCGATTCCTCGGACGACTCCTCGGGCGATGACGGCACGTACATCGTCGGCGAGGACAACAAGCCGTCCGAAGCCGGCCAGGAGAAGAAGAAGGACCCCAAGGACCACACGAAGAAGCACAGCGGGAAGCACGGCTCGAAGCACTCGGGGCAGCATGCCGAGGAGCAGGCGGGCAAGCAGCTGGACGGCAAGCAGTACGCGCACAAGCCCGCCAAGCAGGGGGGCGCGCCCGGGGCGTACGCCCCCAAGGGCACGGCGGCGCCCGGGGGTTCGGCGGCCAAGGTGCTCGCCAAGGACGGCAAGCCGCTGACCCTGCGGTTCGTGCTGCCCTCCGGGCCCGGGTCGGAGTCCCTGCGGGCCGTCGCCGACCGCATCGCGGGCATGCTGCAGCGGATCGGCATCCGTACGGAGATCTCCAAGGTCTCCGACGACAGCTACTTCAAGGACCACATCGCGTCCGGGCAGTACGACCTGGCGCTGTACTCCTGGCCGGCGTCCGCCTTCCCGGCGACCGACGCGCGGCCGATCTTCGCGAAGCCGGTGCCCGCCGCCGACGGTTCGCTGAGCGTGGAGCAGAACTACACGCGCGTCGGCACGGATCGGGTCGATCAGTTGTTCGATCAGGCGGTGGCAACGCTGGACGAGGACAAGGCGCGGGACCTGGTCCGCAAGGCCGACGCCCGCATCTGGGCCGCCGCCGGCTCGATCCCCCTCTACCAGCGCCCTCAGCTCACCGCCGCCCGCCCCGACCTCGCCAACGCCGGCGCCTTCGGCTTCCAGACCCCGGTGTACGAGGACATGGGCTTCCTGAAGAAGACGACGAAGCCGTCGGCGAGCGCTTCGCCCAAGTAGGAGGCCCCGCCACTGTGCCCACTCGTCCCGCTGGGCGACGAGTGGGCACAGTCACAGCGGCACGATTGCCTGGAGTGACGCGGCTTCGCCGTCCCTCTCCGGACCGCCCGGAGGGCCCTGCGGAGGCCGGGTCTGTCAACGCCACGTACGATGGGGTAAGGCCGTGGCGTGTTCAGCCCGGCAGGCCCCGCGCAGCGGAGGCCGTCCACTCACTCCGGGAGAAGCGCCTCAATATGGCCACGCGCCACGACATCCGCAACGTCGCCATCGTCGCCCACGTCGACCACGGCAAGACGACTCTCGTCGACGCCATGCTCAAGCAGGCCGGTGCCTTCGCCGCGCACGCCGCCGAGTCGCTCGACGACCGCATGATGGACTCGAACGACCTGGAGCGTGAGAAGGGCATCACGATCCTGGCGAAGAACACGGCGGTCAAGTACCACCCGAAGGATGGCGGCGACGTCATCACGATCAACATCATCGACACCCCCGGCCACGCCGACTTCGGTGGTGAGGTCGAGCGCGGCCTGTCGATGGTGGACGCCGTCGTGCTCCTTGTCGACGCCTCCGAGGGCCCGCTGCCGCAGACTCGCTTCGTGCTGCGCAAGGCGCTTCAGCAGCGTCTGCCGGTCATCCTGTGCATCAACAAGACCGACCGCCCGGACTCCCGGATCGACGAGGTCGTCAACGAGACGTACGACCTCTTCCTGGACCTGGACGCGGACGAGGAGCAGATCGAGTTCCCCATCGTCTACGCGTGTGCGCGTGACGGTGTCGCCTCGCTGACCAAGCCGGAGAACGGCACGGTCCCGGCGGACAGCGACAGCCTGGAGCCGTTCTTCTCCACGATCCTCCAGCACGTCCCGGCCCCGTCCTACGACGAGGCGGCCCCCCTCCAGGCGCACGTCACCAACCTGGACGCCGACAACTTCCTCGGCCGTATCGCGCTGCTGCGCGTCGAGCAGGGCGAGCTGCGCAAGGGTCAGACCGTCACGTGGATCAAGCGCGACGGCACGATGTCCAACGTGCGCATCACCGAGCTGCTGATGACCGAGGCGCTCACCCGCAAGCCCGCCGAGATGGCGGGCCCCGGTGACATCTGCGCCGTCGCGGGTATCCCGGACATCATGATCGGTGAGACCCTCGCCGACACCGAGAACCCGATCGCGCTGCCGCTCATCACGGTCGACGAGCCCGCGATCTCCATGACCATCGGTACCAACACCTCGCCGCTGGTCGGCCGCGGTGGCACCGGCAAGGGCGCCTCCGCCAAGGCCGCGGTCAAGGACCGCAAGGTCACCGCGCGCCAGGTCAAGGACCGCCTGGACCGCGAGCTGATCGGTAACGTCTCCCTCCGTGTGCTCGACACCGAGCGCCCGGACGCCTGGGAGGTCCAGGGCCGTGGTGAGCTCGCGCTCGCCATCCTGGTCGAGCAGATGCGCCGCGAGGGCTTCGAGCTGACCATCGGCAAGCCGCAGGTGGTCACCCAGGAGATCGGCGGCAAGACGCACGAGCCGGTCGAGCGCATGACGATCGACGTCCCCGAGGAGCACATGGGCGCGGTCACGCAGCTCATGGGCGTCCGCAAGGGCCGCATGGACAACATGTCGAACCACGGCTCCGGCTGGGTCCGTCTGGAGTTCGTCGTCCCCTCCCGCGGCCTCATCGGCTTCCGTACGGAGTTCCTGACGGGTACCCGCGGTACGGGCATCGCGCACTCCATCCACGAGGGCCACGAGCCGTGGTTCGGCGAGCTGAAGACCCGTAACAACGGCTCCCTGGTCGCCGACCGCGCCGGTGCCGTCACCGCGTTCGCGATGACGAACCTCCAGGAGCGCGGTGTGCTGTTCACCGACCCCGGCACCGAGGTGTACGAGGGCATGATCGTCGGCGAGAACTCGCGCGCCGACGACATGGACGTGAACATCACCAAGGAGAAGAAGCTCACCAACATGCGCTCCGCCGCCGCCGACTCGTTCGAGGCGATCGTCCCGCCGCGCAAGCTCTCCCTGGAGCAGTCCCTGGAGTTCTGCCGCGACGACGAGTGCGTCGAGGTGACCCCGGAGGCCGTGCGCATCCGCAAGGTCGTCCTGGACCAGAAGGAGCGCGGCCGCACCGCGAGCCGCGCCAAGCACGGCTGATCACCGCCGGCCGGCCCGGCTTGTCGCCGTAGGCCGATCCACTGATCGACCGTCAGTTGATCCACAGTCAGCTGACGCGACGTCTGCAGAGCCCGGGCCTCCCCGCGATGGGGAGGCCCGGGCTTTTTGCAACCGGTTTTCCGACCCCTGGTGTCCGGAATCCGGAGTGCCTCGCCCGGTAGATATGCAATACGTCCGTTTCGCGGGCATCTTGCGAGGATCTCGCTGTCCAGATCTTGGAAGATGTACGGCTCAGCTGTGACTGAACCGAGACCTCACGACGCTGGTCGGTCACTGGCGCATGTCCGATAGTTAGCCGCGTAACGCTCGGGTCAATGGGTCACGCGCTGTGGGGACAGCGCCGACTCACGAGCACAGTGGGGTGTCCGGCCCTCCGTCAGGGGTGTCGGAGGTTCGCCGGAAACCCCTCCTGTCCGTGCACCGGTGTCCGTGCACCGGCTGAGTCATGAGGAGGCATCACATGCCTACTACGCGTGTCCGTATGCGAGTTGTCGCACTCAACGCGCCGCCGCTCGGCGACCGATAGGCATCCGTCTCTCCTGATCCGCATGGCCCGGTCCGCGACCGTCCACCTCCTGTGGCGGCCGTCGGCTCGGCGTACCCATGAATGGACGCATCATGACGAGTCCGATCGAGATCGAGGGCGCGGAAAACCCGGCAGAGGCGGACCGGAAGGCCGAGGCGAAAGCCCCCGAGCCGCCCAAGACGCCGGAGGGGCGCTCGCCCGGCCGGCTGATGTGGCGCCGGTTCAAACGGGACCGCAGCGGTGTGGTCGCCGCGTACGTGGTGTTCTTCTTCTTCCTGGTGGCGGCCCTCGCTCCGCTGATCTCGAAGCTGTACGGCAAGAACCCGTACACCCTCTACGGCCAGGACGACCCCACGCTCCTGAACGACTTCAACATGCCCTCGGGCCCCAACGGCGGCATCACCACGGAGTACTGGTTCGGGATCGAACCCACCCTGGGGCGCGATGTGTTCACGCAGCTCCTGTACGGCATGCGCACCTCGCTGTACACGGCGCTCGCGGCGACCGTCGCGATGGTGCTCATGGGCGTCGTGATCGGCCTGGTCGGCGGCTACTTCGGCGGCAGGGTCGACTACTGGCTGGGCCGGCTCACGGACTTCCTGCTCGCCTTCCCGCAGCAGCTGTTCCTGATCGCGGCGATGCCGGTGATCACCGCGGTGTTCGTCGCCCCCGACGAGGAGACCCCCACCTACATCCACGCGGTCGCGATCATCAGCGTGCTGTGGTTCCTCGGCTGGATGGGGCTGGCCAGGCTGGTCCGGGCGGTGACGCTCTCGCTGCGCGAGCGGGAGTTCGTCGAGGCCGCGCGGGTCGCGGGCGCCTCGCCCTGGCGGATCATCCGCAAGGAACTGCTGCCCAACCTGGTCACACCGATCCTGGTGCAGGGCACGTACATGCTGCCCAACACCATCCTCTCGGTCGCGTTCCTCTCCTTCGTGGGCGTCGGCTACTCCGAGCCCACCCCGGACTGGGGACGGATGTTCGCCATCGGTTCGAACATCTACGAGCAGGACCCCGTCTACATGTTCTTCCCGGGCATCGCCATGGTCGTCTTCGTCGTGGCGTTCAACCTCCTCGGCGACTCCGTCCGGGACGCCTTCGATCCCAAGACGGGCCGCTGATCGCTCGAAATGGATCACTAAGCACGGTCACTACTCACAGGCAGGTGACTCGACTCCATGAGCATCCTCAGTTCCCGCACCACGCGGACGGCCGTCGTCGCCGTGGCGGCCGGCGCCCTGGCGCTGGCCGGCTGCAGCAAGAGCGACAGCGGCGGCGACACCGGCAAGAGCAAGAACAAGAAGGAAGCCGCCTCGCAGGCGACGGCGGTGAAGATGGGCACCGCACAGGATTCCACCGGTCCCGCCGAGGAGGTCACGGGTGCCAAGTCCGGAGGAACGGTCCAGGTCTACGAGGAGGACGACTTCTCGCACCTCGACCCGGGACAGATGTACGTCAGCGACGCCGGACTGCTCGCCAAGCTGATCTTCCGCGGCCTGACCACCTACAAGGAGGACGCCAAGGGCCATCTCACCGTCGTGGGCGACCTCGCCACCGACCCCGGCAGGATGTCGGACGGCGGCAGGACCTGGACGTACACCCTGAAGAGCGGGATCAAGGACGAGACCGGCCATGTGATCGACGCCAACGACATCCGGCACACCTTCGAGCGGCTCTACGACCCGTTCATCACCGACGGCCCCACCTACATCCAGCAGTGGCTGTCGGGCGCGGGCACCACCTACCGCAAGGCGTACGCAGGACCCTTCAAGGGCAAGCACCTGCCGGACACCGTGCTCGCGACCCCCGACGACAAGACGGTCGTCTTCCACTTCGGCGTCCCGCAGCCCGACCTGCCGCAGGCCCTCACCATGGCCGGCTACTGCGTGGTCCCCGAGAAGACCGACACCAAGGCCAAGTACGACACCAGGCCGGTCGCCGTCGGGCCGTACCGGATCTCGGAGTTCAAGGCCGGCAAGAACGTGAAGCTGGTCAGGAACACCAACTGGGACGCGAAGACCGACCCGATGCGCCACCAGTACGTCGACGGCTTCGACATCGACATCAACCACGACGACGAGGACCAGACCAAGACGCTCCTCGCCGACCGCGGCGACGCCAAGAACGCCGTCATGTTCACCGGCCAGGTCGCCACGACCCAGGTGCAGAAGGTCGTCAGCGACGCCGCCGCGATGAAGCGCACGGTCCAGGGCTACGCGCCGTACGTGTGGCAGATGAACTTCAACCTCGACCGCGTCAAGGACAAGCGGATCCGCGACGCGATCACCTACGCCATGCCGGCCACCGCCGTGTACAAGGCCGACGGCGGCGCGTACGGCGGCGAGGTCGCCGACAACCTGATGTCGCCCACCACCCCGGGCTACCAGAAGGACTTCGACCCCTTCGACCGCGCCAAGCACCCCAACGGCGACATCGCCCGGGCCAAGAAGCTGATCGACGAGGCCGGCGCCAAGGGCAGGAAGATCGTCTACGGCTATGCCAACATCCCCGTCCGCCAGCAGCAGGCCGTGCTCGTCGAGAACGCCCTGTCGAAGATCGGCCTGGACGTCCAGAAGAAGGAGATCGACGCCGCCACCTGGTACGAGGAGGTCGGCAAGGTCAAGAACGGCCTCGACATCTACATGACCGGCTGGGGCCAGGACTGGCCGTCAGCCTCCACCGTCATCCCGCCGGTGTACGACGGCACACAGATCCAGGACGGTTCGTCGAACTACTCGCACATCAACGACGACCACGTGAACTCCGAGATCGCCCGCATCCTGAAGATCACGGACACCGCGGAGGCCACCAAGGCCTGGACCGCGCTCAACCAGTACATCAGCACCAAGGTCAACCCCGCGTCGCCGATCTACTACACCAAGGTGTTCCAGCTCGCCGGCTCCAACGTCGGCGGCCTGCGCTACTCCACGGTCATCAGCTACACCGACCCCACCCGCGTCTTCCTGAAGAGCTGAGCCGGCCATCCCGGGGGCACGCCTTCGCGGGCGCGCCCCCGGGATCCGGACCCCCGTCCCCGGCCGCCGTTCTGGGAGCAGCGTTCGCCATGCTTCGATTCCTTCTGCGCCGGACGTTCGGCGCGATGCTCATCCTCCTGCTGATCAGCGCCTTCACCTTCTTCATGTACTACGCCATCCCGCAGGACCCGGCGACGCTCGCGTGCGGCAAGAACTGCACACCGGACGCGCTGGCGATCATCCACCGCAACCTGGGGCTGGACCAGCCGGTCCCGGTGCAGTACTGGAAGTTCCTCGTCGGGATCTTCGCCGGGCGCGACTTCGCGGTGGGGCACTGTCCGGCGCCCTGCTTCGGGGTGTCCTTCCGCGACCAGCAGATGGTCTGGTCCACGATCATGGACCGCTTCCCGCTCACCCTGTCCCTCACCGTTGGCGGCCTGATCGTCTTCCTCGTCGTCGGCCTCGGCACCGGTCTCATCGCCGCCCGCTTCCGCGGCACCTGGCTCGACAAGACCTTCAGCAGCATCTCGCTCGTCCTCAGCTCGATGCAGATCTACTTCCTCGGCCCGGTCGTCCTCGGCATCTTCGTGTACAGCACCGGCCTGCTGGACAAGCCCAAGTACGTGCCGCTCACGGAGAATCCGGCCCAGTGGTTCGCGGGCCTGCTGATCCCCTGGCTGGTGATGTCCGTGATCTTCACGGCCAACTACACGCGCATGGCGCGCTCGGCGATGATCGAGCAGCTCCAGGAGGAACATGTGCGCGCCGCCCGCGCGAAGGGCATGACCGGCCGGTACGTCTTCTTCCGGTACGCCTGGCGCGGCTCGCTCATCCCCATCGCCACCATCCTCGGCATGGACCTGTCCGCGCTGCTCGGCGGAGCCGTCGTCACCGAGTACACGTTCGGGCTCGCGGGCATCGGACGGCTCGCCGTGGAGTCCGTCGTAGGCAAGGACCTGCCCAAGCTGATGGGCGTGATGCTCTTCAGCGCCGCGTTCATCCTCCTGCTCAACGTCATCGTGGACGCCCTGTACGCGGTGATCGATCCACGCGTACGTCTGTCGTAGACGCGCGAAGAAGGCCACCGTGGAAGTGACCACGTGGCCCCACTGGAGAAGAAGGCGCCGTGACCACACTCACCAAGCCGGAGGACGCCTCGGCCCCCGACGGTTCCCGCGCGTTCCTCGCGGTCCGCGACCTGCATGTGCGGTTCTCCACCGAGGACGGTGTCGTCAAGGCGGTCGACGGGCTCTCCTTCGAGGTGGAACGCGGCTCGACGCTCGGCATCGTCGGCGAGTCGGGTTCGGGCAAGTCGGTGACCAACCTGACCGTGCTGGGCCTGCACAACCCGGTGTCGACCACCGTCGAGGGCGAGATCGTCCTCGACGGCAAGGAGCTGATCACCGCCACGGAGAGCGAGTTCGAGAAGCTCCGCGGCAACAAGATGGCGATGATCTTCCAGGACGCGCTGACCGCGCTGTCGCCCTACCACACGGTGGGACGGCAGATCGGGGAGCCGTTCCGCAAGCACACCGGGGCCTCCAGGAAGGAGGCGCGGCAGCGGGCGGTGGAGATGCTGGAGAAGGTCGGCATCCCGCACCCCGCACAGCGCGTGGACGACTACCCGCACCAGTTCAGCGGCGGTATGCGCCAGCGCGCGATGATCGCGATGGCACTGGTCTGCAACCCGGACCTGCTGATCGCCGACGAGCCGACCACCGCCCTCGACGTGACCGTCCAGGCGCAGATCCTCGATCTGCTCAAGGACCTTCAGCAGGAGTTCGGTTCGGCCATCATCATGATCACCCATGACCTCGGGGTGGTCGCCGACATGGCGGACGACCTGCTCGTGATGTACGCGGGCCGGGCGGTCGAGCGCGGCACCGTCCGCGAAGTGCTCAAGTCGCCCCGACACCCCTACACCTGGGGGCTGCTCGGCTCCATGCCGCGCCTTTCGGCGGACGTCGACGAACCGCTGACACCGATTCCGGGCGCGCCGCCGTCGCTGCTGAACCCGCCCTCGGGGTGCCCGTTCCATCCGCGCTGCGCCTTCCGGCTGGAGGTCGAGGGCCCCGACCGCTGCGTGGACGTGCGCCCGGAACTTCCGCCGGGGCGCGGCTCCGCCTGCCATCTCACCCCGGAACAGAAGAACCGGATCTTCACCGAGACGATCAAGCCCCGGCTGGGCTGAGGAGACTGACTGTGCACGAGGAGAAGAGCGAGGCAGAGGCCGTGGCGGTGGCCGACGTGATCCCCGGACAGCGGGACGTCGATCCGGACGAACCCCTCATGAGCGTGCGCGACCTGAGGAAGTACTTCCCGGTGAAGGGCGGCTTCCCCATCCGCCGCACGGTCGGCCAGGTACAGGCCGTGGACGGCATCTCCTTCGACGTCCTGCCCGGCGAAAGCCTGGGCCTGGTCGGGGAGTCGGGCTGCGGGAAGTCCACGACGGGACGGCTGCTGACCCGTCTCCTGGAGCCCACCGAGGGCACCATCTCGTACCGCGGGAAGGACATCAGCCGGGCGACCCGCCGCCAACTGGCCCCGATCCGCTCCGAGATCCAGATGATCTTCCAGGATCCGTACGCGTCGCTGAACCCTCGGCAGACGGTCGGCACGATCATCTCCGGCCCGATGGAGATCAACGGCATCCAGCCGCCCGGAGGCCGCGAGGCCCGCGTACGTGAACTGCTGGAGACCGTCGGCCTCAACCCCGAGCACTACAACCGCTTCCCGCACGAGTTCTCCGGCGGCCAGCGTCAACGCATCGGTGTGGCAAGGGCGTTGGCACTGTCACCCAAGCTGATCGTGGCGGACGAGCCGGTCTCCGCCCTCGACGTCTCGATCCAGGCGCAGGTCGTCAACCTCCTCCAGGAGGTCCAGCGCGAGATGGGCATCGCGTTCGTGTTCATCGCCCACGACCTCGCCGTCGTACGGCACTTCTCGCACCGCGTCGCCGTCATGTACCTCGGCAAGATCGTGGAGGTCGCGGACCGCACATCGCTGTACACCCGCCCCCGCCACCCCTACACCCACGCCCTGATGTCCGCCGTCCCCGACGCGGACATCGACGCCGAAAAGAAGGAACGCATCCGCCTGGAGGGCGACGTCCCCTCACCCATCGCCCCGCCGTCGGGCTGCCGCTTCCGCACCCGCTGCTGGAAGGCCCAGGACAGGTGCGCGGCCGAGGAACCCCCGCTCATCCGTCTCTCCGGCAACCACGAAGGCCACCTGACCGCCTGCCACTTCCCGGAGGACCCGACGATCGAGGCAAGGGCGGAGGACATCGTGCTGGACCCGGCGCTTGCGGCTCTGGAGGGGGAGAGCGAAGAGGGCTAGCGGGGGTCGTCCCCTGCCTTCCCGTATCGCCGGAAGGCTCCGGTTTCCACCGTCCACGGCCCGAACGGGACGGCGTCGCCGAAGATATAGGGCACCTTGTCCTGGTAGCGGTCCTTGCAGGGGGCGGAGTGCACTTCGATCGTGCCGGTACGGGGGTCGACGATCATGTAGTGGGCGATGCCCATGGCGGGGTAATCGGCGAGCTTCTCGCCGTAGTCGTTCTCCGGGTTCGACGGCGAGACGATCTCGATGACGGCCAGGACCTGTGTGGCGTCGACGGCGAGGCCTTCTTCGTCCAGTACGGCCTCGGGGATCACCACGGCATCAGGGCGGCGCATGCGGCCGATCTCCGGGTGCTCGATCTCGGGGCCGTTCGCGCAGATGTAGCCGGGGTGCGTGGCCGGAAGCTGTTCGTCGAGCTGGTTCCGGATGCGCCGGACCGCACCTTGATGGCGCTTCGAGGGGCTCGTCATTGCGAGGAAGGGACCAGAGGGGCCGATCTCCACGGTCCAGGCCCCTTCAAGGTGTTCGGCGTACGCCGTGAGCTCCTCGGCGATCGCGCGCATCTTCGAGTAGTCCATGGTTGAGGGTAATCAGGCGGATGGCCCCTGCTGCGGTGCGCAGCGAAGGCCCGCGCCCCTGCGAGGGGTGCGGGCCTTCGTCCCCAGGAACTGGGTTCGGGCTCGGGTCAATGGGCCGGCGAAAGCCAGTTCCGTCGGCCGCGGCTGACGGTGGAACGGGGTGTGTCAGGCCGCTGCCTCGGGGTCCTTGGAGAGGCGGGGTGCCGGGATGGTCTCCGCGGTCTCAGGGTAGTGGCACGCCGTCAGGTGGCCCTCACGGTTGCCCTCGACCTGGACGAGCGGCGGCGCGTCCGTGGCGCACTTCTCCGTCGCCTTCCAGCAGCGGGTGCGGAAGCGGCAGCCCGACGGCGGGTTGAGCGGCGAGGGCACGTCACCGACGAGCCGGATGCGGTCGCGGGCCGGCACGTCGTCCGCCGTCGCCTCGGGCACGGCGGACAGCAGCGCACGCGTGTACGGGTGGCGCGGGTTCTCGTACAGGTCGGCCCGGTCGGCGACCTCGACGATCTTGCCGAGGTACATGACCGCGACGCGCTGCGAGAAGTGCCGGACGATCGCGAGGTCGTGGGCGATGAACACGAACGCGATGCCCAGGTCTCGCTGGAGATCCTGGAGCAGGTTGACGACCTGCGCCTGGATGGAGACGTCCAGCGCGGAGACCGGCTCGTCCGCCACGATCAGCTTCGGCTCCAGGGCCAGCGCGCGGGCGACGCCGATGCGCTGGCGCTGACCGCCGGAGAACTCGTGCGGGAAGCGGTTGTAGTGCTCCGGGTTGAGGCCCACGGTCTCCAGCAGTTCGCGGACACGCTTCTCGCGGCCGCCCGCCGGGTCGATTCCGTTGATCTCCATCGGACCCGCGATGATCTTGCCGACCGTCTGTCGCGGGTTCAGCGAGGCGTACGGGTCCTGGAAGATCATCTGGATCTCGGAGCGGACCGGCGCGAGCTGGCGGCGGTTCGCGTGCGTGATGTCCTGACCGCGATACGAGATCTTGCCCGCGGTCGGCTCCAAGAGACGCGTGATCAGGCGGCCCGTCGTCGACTTGCCACAGCCGGACTCGCCGACCAGGCCGAGGCTCTCGCCCTCGGCGACCTGGAAGTCGAGCCCGTCCACGGCCTGGACGGCGCCGATCGTACGACGGATCGGGAAGCCTCCCTTGACCGGGAAGTGCTTGGTCAGGCCGGAGACGTCCAGGAGGGGATTGGTGCTGCTCATGGTGGTGAAGTCCCGTCTCTTTACGTCAGTTGGCCCGAGTGGCGGCGAACTCGGCGAAGAACTCGCCCTTCTGTGCCGCGCTGAGGTGGCAGGCGCTGCCACGTCCGTCCACGATCTCCAGCGTCGGCTGCTGCGATGAGCACAGCCCGCCCGAGACCTTCTCCGCGAAGGTGCACCGCGGGTGGAAGCGGCAGCCCGTGGGCGGGTTCAGCAGCGAGGGCGGCGAACCCGGAATGGGCGACAGGGGCACGTCGACCGGCCCCTCCAGGCTCGGCATCGAGCCCAGCAGACCCAGCGTGTAGGGGTGCTGCGGCCGGCGCAGCACCTCCTTCTTGGTGCCGCGCTCCACGCACCGGCCGCCGTACATCACCAGCACGTCGTCCGCGATGTCGGCGATCACGCCGAGGTCGTGGGTGATGAAGATGATCGCGGTGCCGAACTCCTGCTGGAGGTCCTTGAGCAGGTCCATGATCTGGGCCTGGACCGTCACGTCGAGCGCGGTGGTCGGCTCGTCGGCGATCAGCAGCTCGGGGTCGCAGACCAGGGCCATGGCGATCATCGCGCGCTGGCGCATACCGCCGGAGAACTGGTGCGGGTAGTCGTCCACCCGGACGTCCGGCTGCGGGATCCCGACGCGCGTGAGCATCTCGATCGCGCGCGCCCGGGCCTCCTTCTTGGAGGCACCCGTGTGCTTGCGGTACGTCTCCGAGATCTGTGCGCCGATCGTGTGGTACGGCGACAGGGAGGCCAGCGCGTCCTGGAAGATCATGGACATCTTGTTGCCGCGGAGCTGCTCCAGCTCCTTCTCCGTGGCGGTGATGAGCTCCTTGCCGTCGAGCAGGATCTCACCGTCGAGAGCGGTGTTGCGGGGGTCGTGCAGGCCGAGGACCGCCATGTTGGTGACGGACTTGCCGGAGCCGGACTCGCCCACGATGCCGAGGGTCTTGCCCTTCTCCACGTCGAAGGAGAGCCCGTCGACGGCCTTGACGACACCGTCCTCGGTGGAGAAGTGGACGCGCAGGTCGCGTACGGAGAGGAAGGGGGTGCTCATGAGGTCTCTCCTTAAGCGAGGCGCACGCGCGGGTCGATGAGGGCGTACAAGGCGTCGACGATGATGTTGAAGACGACGATCGCGCCCGCGGCGACCAGGACGACACCGAGCAGGATCGGCAGGTCGTTGGTGCTGACCGCCTTCACCGAGAGCATGCCCAAGCCCTGGAGGCTGAAGGTCGACTCGGTGATGATGGCGCCGCCGAGCAGCACACCGAGGTCGAGACCGAAGATCGTGACGATCGGACCCATCGCGCCGCGCCAGGCGAAGCGGAAGAAGACCGTACGGCGGGACATGCCCTTGGCGCGCGCCGTGCGGACGTAGTCCTCGCTGAGGACCTCGACCATCTGGGAGCGCGTCATACGCGTGTAGTTGGCCGTCCAGATCAGGGAGAGCACGATCCACGGCACCAGCAGGCCCTTGGCCCAGGCCGCAGGGTTCTCCGTGAAGGGGGTGTAGCTGGCACGGTCGAGCAGGTGCCACTGGTCGACCAGGAGCCAGGTCGCGAGGACACCGACGACGTAGATCTGCATCGAGGACGCGATCAGCGAGGCGGAGCTGGCGATCTTGTCCACGGCCTTGCCCTGCTTGACCGCGGCGAGCATGCCCGCGCCGATGCCGAAGACCAGGTAGATGGCCGAGCTGCCGAGCGACAGGGAGAGGGTCGTCGGGAAGCGGTCCGCGATGGTGGAGAGGACCGGCTCGCGGTTCTGGAAGGAGTAGCCGAGGCAGGGGGCCGGGCAATGGCCGAAGGACGCGTAGTCACGTCCTACGAAGATGCCCTTGAGCCAGTCCCAGTACTGGACGGGAAAAGGATCGGCGATCCCCAGGTTCTTCCGCACCAGCTCCAGTGTTTCGGGGGTGCAGGCCTTGCCGCAGGCGATGCGGGCGGGGTCGCGCGGGGCGGCGTAGAACAGGACGAACACGATGGCGCTGATGATCACGAGGATCACCGCGGCGCCGAGGATTCGCCGAACAAGGAAGCGGAGCATGGCAGTGGGTTTTCCTGACGGATGCCGAAGGGGGGAAAGGGGTGGGGCGGCACGAGGCCGCCCCACCTAAAGGGCCGGTCGTCAGGCCTTCACGAAGGTCTTGTAGAGCAGGGTCGCCGAGAAGTTCGGGTCGAACTGGGCGCCGCCGACCTTGTTGCCGTAGACGTAGTAACGGCGCTGGTACATCTCGGGGATGATCGGAGCGACTTCCTCCATGATCCGCTTGTCCAGCGCGGCCCAGGCGGCACCGGCCTTCTTCTGGTCGGAGATGACCATGTTCTTCTGGACGCCCGAGTCGATCCACGGGATGTTCGTCTGCGAGACGTTGTACAGACCGTCACCGATGTTGGCGCTGTCGAACAGCGGCTGGATCATCGTGTAGGCGGTCGGCCAGTCCGGGGACCAGCCGAACCACATGACGTCGTAGCTGTTGTCGACCTTCTGGATCTGGTCGTAGTACGTCGTCGAGTCGACGGGCTTGATGATCGGCGTGAAGCCCGCCTCCTTCAGCGCGTTCTCGATGACGACCTTCGTCTTGTTGTAGGTCGGGTCCTGCGGGAAGGCGTAGACGACCTTCACACCGAGCTTGCCGGCCTCCTTGAGCAGCTTCTTCGCCGCCGCCGGGTCGCCCTGCGGCTTCTTCAGCTTGCCGTAGACGTCGAACTTCTCGCGGCCCAGGATGTCGGGGCTGAGGATCGTGGTCGCGAAGTCGCCGGAGGACGCGCCACCGTAGACCTGGCGGATCTGCTGCAGCGGCCAGGCGTGGTTGAGGGCCTGACGGACCTTGAGGTCGGTGACGCGCTTGGTGTTGATCGCGTAGTAGTACGTGCCGGTGAGCAGACCGTTGAAGGTGCGCTTCTTGACCTCCGGGTCCGTGAGGACCTTCTGGATGCGCTCGGCGGGTACGCCCTTGTAGATCGAGACGGCGTACGCGTCCTTGCCCGAGGAGGCGATCAGCCGGTCCACGGAGTCAAGGGTCTCGATGCCGAAGTCGAACTCGAAACCGTCCGGGTAGGCGTTGCGGATCGAGTCCGTCGCCGGGTCCCAGTTCTTGTTGCGGACGAGGACCATCGACTTGTCGGTCGTGTGGCTCTTGATCGCGTACGGGCCGCAGGACGCCGGCTTCTTGTCGTACTTCTCCTTGGTGTCCAGCTTCGGGGACACCGCGGCGTATGAGTGCATCGCCATCGTGAAGTTGAAGTCCGGGCGGGCCTCGGCCAGGTTGAACGTGATGGTCTTCTTGGCCTTGTCCGTCACGATCTGGCTGAGGTGCTTGCCCTTGTAGGGGCCCTCGTACGCGTCACGCCACTTGCCGCCCTTGCCCGTGAGGGCGATCTGGACGTAGCTGGCGGACTCGATGATGTACTTGGCCCACAGGCGCTCGATGCCGTGGCGGACGTCCTCGACCGTCAGCTCGGTGCCGTCCTCCCACTTCAGACCGTCCTTCAGCGTGAAGGCCCAGGTCTTGCCGCCGTTGGACATGGTGCCGGTGTCGGTGGCGAGGTCGCCGACCAGCTTCTGCTTGCCGGCTGAGTCGATCTTGTAGCCGGTGAGGCAGCGGTGCAGGAGCAGCGCGGCGGTGGAGTTGTAGGCGTAGTAGATGCGCCCCGGGTCGAGGTGCGAGAAGTCGTCGGGGGCCAGGCCGTAGATCGTGCCGCCCTTCTTCGCGCCCGCGATCTCCGGAGCCGGACCGGTCGAGTCCTCCTTGGTGCCGACCGTGACCTTGGCGCCGGTGTACTCCGTGGCGCCGCCGCTCGGAGTGCCGCTGCCGCTGCCGGAGTCACTGCTGCTGCAAGCGGAGAGCAGCGTCGTGCTCGCCGCGGCGACCGACGTCGCGATGACGAAGTTTCTGCGGGAAAGAGACATGCCTGGCCCGTTCTTGTGGATGGGAGAGGTGCGGGGTGCACTCCGGCCGGGCCCCGTCGCCCGGGCCGGAGGGGGGAGATCAGCGCTTGGTCTTCGGGTCCAGCGCGTCGCGGACCGAGTCACCGAGCAGGTTGAAGGCCACCACGAAGATCACCATGGACAGGCCCGGGAAGAGCATGAAGGTGATGTCGTTCTGGTAGTACTTGGCGCCGAACTGGAGCATCACGCCCCAGTCGGGGGTGGGGTCCGTGAGGCCGACGCCGAGGAACGCGAGACCCGCTTCGGCCGTGACGTACGCGGGGAGCAACAGAGTGGACTGGATCAGGATCGGCGTCCACAGGTTGGGCAGCAGTTCCTTGAAGATGATCCGCGAGGGCGACGCGCCGGTGACCTTGGCCGCCTCGACGAACTCCCGCTCGCGCAGGGCGAGAACCTCGCCGCGCAGCAGACGGGCGATGGAGGCCCAGCCGAAGGCCGTCATCACGAGGATGAGGCTGATGACCGTCAGCCAGATCGGCGTGTTCTCGTCCGGGGCGACGAAGATCGCGAGGACGACCGGCCAGAAGGCGATGAAGAACAGCGTCTGGGGGAAGGCCAGCAGGATGTCGATGATGCGGCCGACGAAGTAGTCGGTCTTGCCGCCGAGGTAGCCGGCGGTGATGCCGATGACGACGCCGAGCAGGGTCGTCATCAGGGTGGCCGCGGTCGCGATGAGCAGCGAGTTGCGCATCCCGTAGAGCAGGAACGTCATGACGTCGCGGCCGAGGATCGGCTCGACGCCGAACCAGAACTCGCTGCTGATACCGCCGTTGGCCTTCGTCGGGAAGCTGAACTCGTTGAGCAGGCCAGGGGTGTTCATGCCGTACGTCGTGTACGGATCCTTGCCGTAGAGCTTGGAGATCAGCGGGGCGCCGATCGCCACGACGAAGAAGAAGATCACCACGTAGGCGGATATGACACCCGAGCGATCCCTCTTGAAGCGGGTCCAGGCGAGCCGACCGGGAGACTTGCTCTCACCACCCTTGGGGGCGGTGGCCTTCGTCTGTATCGCGGCGTCTTCGTCGGTCACCTCAAGTGGGGCGGCCGCGGACGGAGTAGGGGGTGTCATGGTGCTCCAGGCCCGGAGGGGTCAACGATTCCGCAGGGTTCGCCTACGGGCTACGCCGGACTTTTTCAACGCAATTCATTCAAGGTCAATAAATTCTCGCCGCCCTTGGTTTTGTCTTTACCTTCTTTACCTCTGCTTGACCTTAGCGTAACTACGCGTGTAGCGCTCTGTGGCCGTTCTGTGTCCGGATTCGGGCCAACTGGGGCGAACCGGGTAAGAGGTTCGATATGCGGACGCGCGTGTCTCGGAATGCGTACATAGAGTGCGCGTTTTCAAACGGTTCGGCATCGGAAGGCGAAGATCCATTGCGTCCCGTATCCGGAGCGTCCGAGCCCCGGGGGACGTACCCCCCGAAAGGGTGGCGTAAATGTGCGGTATGTGCTTGGTGCCCTGATATTGGCGAAAAGGCACAGCGCACCGACGCTGCACACGCAGCGCACTCTGAGGAGGCACTCCATGCGTGGAGCCACGCACGCCAGATGGGCCGCATGCGCGGCGGCGGTAGCCCTGACGGCGACCGCCTGCGGAGGCGGGGGGAGTGACAGCGGAGGCGGAGGCGGCGGCGACGGCTCCGGGGTGGTGAGCTCCTCCTGGGGTGACCCGCAGAACCCGCTGGAGCCGGCCAACACCAACGAGGTGCAGGGCGGCAAGGTCATGAACATGATTTTCCGCGGGCTGAAGCAGTACAACGCCAAGACCGGCGCCGCCGAGGACATGCTCGCGGACAAGATCGAGACGTCCGACTCGCAGAACTTCACGGTCACGATCAAAAATGGCTGGAAGTTCAGCAACGGCGAGGCCGTCACGGCCCAGTCCTTCGTCGACGCCTGGAACTACGGGGCGAGCCTGAAGAACAACCAGAAGAACGCGTACTTCTTCGGGTACATCGACGGCTACGACAAGACCCACCCCGACTCGGGCTCGCAGAAGGCGGACAAGCTCGACGGTCTCAAGGTGACCGGCACCGACACCTTCACGGTCAAGCTCAACCAGAAGTTCTCGACCTTCCCCGACACCCTCGGCTACGCCGCCTACTCGCCGCTGCCCAAGGCGTTCTTCGACGACCACGCGGCCTGGGTGAAGAAGCCGGTCGGCAACGGCCCGTACACCATCGACTCCTACACCAAGGGCTCGAAGATGTCCCTGCGCAAGTGGGACGGTTACTCCGGCACGGACAAGGCGCAGAACGGCGGGGTGGACCTGAAGGTCTACACCGACAACAACACCGCCTACACCGACCTGCTCGCGGGCAACCTCGACCTCGTCGACGACGTGCCCGCCTCCCAGCTCAAGAACGCCAAGAGCGACCTGAGCGGCCGCTACATCAACACACCCGCCGGCATCATCCAGACCCTGGCCTTCCCCTTCTACGACAAGAAGTGGGACGCGAGCGGCGTGGAGAAGGTCCGCAAGGGCCTGTCCATGGCGATCAACCGCAAGCAGATCACCGAGACGATCTTCCAGAAGACCCGCACCCCGGCCACCGACTGGACCTCCCCGGTCCTCGGTGAGAAGGGCGGCTTCCAGGACGGCTTGTGCGGCGACTCCTGCGACTACGACCCGGCCGCGGCGAAGAAGCTCGTCCAGGAGGGCGGCGGCATCCCCGGCGGCCAGGTCAAGATCTCGTACAACGCGGACACCGGCTCGCACAAGGAGTGGGTGGACGCCGTCTGCAACTCCATCAACAACGCCCTGGGCAACGACAAGGCGTGCGTCGGCAACCCGGTCGGCACCTTCGCCGACTTCCGCAACCAGATCGGGCAGCACAAGATGCCCGGTCCCTTCCGGGCCGGCTGGCAGATGGACTACCCGCTGATCCAGAACTTCCTGCAGCCGCTGTACTACACCAACGCCTCCTCCAACGACGGCCAGTGGTCCAACAAGGACTTCGACAAGCTCGTCAACCAGGCGAACGCCGAGACCGACCGCGCCAAGGCCGTGAAGCTCTTCCAGCAGGCGGAGGAGGTCGTGCGCGACAACATGGCCGCCATCCCGCTCTGGTACCAGAACGGCAGCGCCGGCTACTCGGACAAGGTCTCCAACGTGGCACTGAACCAGTTCAGCGTCCCCGTCTACAACGAGATCAAGGTCAGCTGAGACGCCGCCCGGGACGGCTCCTTCACCGGGGCCGTCCCGCCTAACCCCGGAGCCCCCATGGGACGGTACGTGATCCGGCGTCTGCTGCAGATGATCCCGGTGTTCATCGGCGCGACCCTGCTGATCTTCCTCATGGTGTACGTGATGGGCGACCCCATCGCGGGCCTGTGCGGTGACCGCCAGTGCGACCCCGCCACGGCCGCGCAGCTGCGCAAGGAGTACAACCTCGACGAGAACTGGTTCTTTCAGTACCTGCACTACATGGGGAAGGTCTTCACCGGCGACTTCGGCACGGCCTTCAACGGGCAGGAGGTCACCGAGCTGATGCGGACCGCCTTCCCGGTCACCATCCGGCTGACGATCGTGGCGATCCTCTTCGAGATCATCATCGGAATCGCGCTGGGCGTCATCACCGGCCTGCGGCGCGGAAAGCCCATCGACACGGGCGTCCTGCTGCTGACCCTGGTCGTCATCTCCGTGCCGACCTTCGTCACCGGTCTGCTGCTGCAACTGCTGCTCGGCGTCGAGTGGGGCTGGATCAAACCGTCGGTCTCCGCGGACGCCACGTTCAGCGAACTGATCGTGCCCGGGCTCGTGCTCGCCTCGGTCTCCCTCGCGTACGTGACCCGGCTGACCCGGACCTCCATCGCGGAGAACAAGCGGTCCGACTACGTCCGCACAGCTGTCGCCAAGGGCCTGCCCCGGCGCCGGGTGATCACCAAGCACCTGCTGCGCAACTCGCTGATCCCCGTGGTCACGTTCATCGGTACGGACGTCGGCGCACTGATGGGCGGCGCCATCGTCACCGAGCGGATCTTCAACATCCACGGCGTCGGCTACCAGCTCTACCAGGGCATCGTCCGGCAGAACACACAGACCGTCGTCGGCTTCGTGACCGTGCTCGTCCTCGTGTTCCTGGTCGCCAACCTGCTCGTCGACCTCCTCTACGCCGTACTCGACCCGAGGATCCGCTATGCCTGAGCAGCCGCCGTACGAGCCAGAGGCGCATTCGGGGTCCGGATCCCTGCCTGCCAGGCCGGCGGGTCCTCCTCCCGAAGACCTCGCCATCGCCCCGACCGGGATGGGAGGCACCATGGACCTTGGCAGCAGCGAGGCCGAGACGCTGGAGAAGACGCCCGGTGGACCGGAAGGCACCGGCCCACAGGAGAAGCCGCGCTCGCTCTGGTCCGACGCCTGGCGGGACCTGCGGCGCAACCCTGTCTTCCTGATCTCCGGGCTGGTCATCCTCTTCCTGGTGGTCATCTCGCTCTGGCCCTCGCTGATCGCCTCCGGCAACCCGCTCAGCTGCGACCTCTCCAAGGCCCAGGAGGGCTCACAGCCGGGCCACCCGTTCGGCTTCGACGGCCAGGGCTGCGACGTCTACACGCGAACCGTCTACGGCACGCGAGTCTCCATCAGCGTCGGCGTGTGCGCCACCCTCGGTGTAGCCATTCTCGGCTCGGTGTTCGGTGCGCTCGCCGGGTTCTTCGGCGGCGTCTCGGACGCGATCCTGTCCCGTATCACCGACATCTTCTTCGCGATCCCGGTGGTGCTCGGCGGCCTGGTCCTCCTCTCCGTCGTGACCAGTAATACGGTCTGGCCCGTCATCGGGTTCATGGTTCTGCTCGGCTGGCCGCAGATCTCCCGGATCGCGCGCGGCTCCGTCATCACCACCAAGCAGAACGACTACGTCCAGGCGGCCCGCGCCCTCGGCGCCTCCAACTCCCGGATGATGCTTCGGCACATCACGCCCAACGCGATCGCGCCGGTCATCGTCGTGGCGACCATCGCGCTCGGCACGTACATCTCGCTGGAGGCGACGCTCTCCTTCCTCGGCGTGGGCCTCAAGCCGCCGACGGTGAGCTGGGGCATCGACATCTCCGCGGCGTCCGCCTACATCCGCCAGGCCCCGCACATGCTGCTGTGGCCGGCCGGGGCCCTGGCGATCACGGTGCTCGCCTTCATCATGCTCGGCGACGCGGTGCGCGACGCCCTCGACCCGAAGCTGAGGTGAGCCGCCGTCATGCTGCTCGAAGTGCGTGACCTGCATGTGGAGTTCAGGACCCGGGACGGTGTCGCCAAGGCCGTCAACGGCGTCAACTACAGCGTGGACGAGGGCGAGACGCTCGCCGTGCTCGGCGAGTCGGGCTCCGGCAAGTCGGTCACCGCGCAGGCCGTGATGGGCATCCTCGACATGCCGCCCGGCAAGATCACCGGCGGTGAGATCCTCTTCCAGGGCCAGGACCTGCTCAAGCTCAAGGAGGACCAGCGGCGCAAGGTCCGGGGCGCCGAGATGGCGATGATCTTCCAGGACGCGCTGTCCTCCCTCAACCCGGTGCTGTCCGTCGGCGACCAGCTCGGCGAGATGTTCACCGTGCACCGCGGGATGTCCCGCAAGGACGCCCGGACGAAGGCGATCGAGCTGATGGACCGGGTGCGGATCCCGGCCGCCGCCGACCGCGTGCGCGACTACCCCCACCAGTTCTCCGGCGGCATGCGCCAGCGCATCATGATCGCCATGGCGCTGGCGCTCGAACCCGCGCTGATCATCGCCGATGAACCGACCACCGCCCTCGACGTCACCGTCCAGGCCCAGGTGATGGACCTGCTCGCCGAGTTGCAGCGCGAGCTCAACATGGGGCTCATCCTCATCACCCACGACCTCGGCGTGGTCGCGGACGTCGCCGACAGGATCGCCGTGATGTACGCGGGCCGGATCGTCGAGTCGGCACCGGTGCACGACATCTACAAGGCGCCCGCCCACCCGTACACCAAGGGCCTGCTGGAATCGATCCCGCGCCTGGACCAGAAGGGCCAGGAGCTCTACGCCATCAAGGGCCTGCCGCCGAACCTGATGCACATCCCGCCCGGCTGCGCCTTCAACCCCCGCTGCCCGATGACCCAGGAGGTCTGCCGGACCGATGTGCCGCCGCTGTACGAGGTGGACGAGGACCGGCGCAGCGCCTGCCACTTCTGGAGGGAGTGCCTGAATGGCTGAGTCGATTCTGGAGGTCAGCGGGCTCGTCAAGCACTACCCGCTCACCCGGGGCATCGTGTTCAGGAAGCAGATCGGCGCCGTCAAAGCCGTCGACGGAGTGGATCTCGAACTCCGCCAGGGCGAGACCCTCGGCATCGTGGGCGAGTCCGGCTGCGGCAAGTCGACGGTGGCCAAGATGCTGGTCAACCTGGAGAAGCCGACCGCCGGGACCATCAAGTACAAGGGCGAGGACATCACCAAGCTGTCCGGCAGGGCCCTGAAGACGGTGCGCCGCAACATCCAGATGGTCTTCCAGGACCCCTACACCTCGCTCAACCCCCGTATGACGGTGGGCGACATCATCGGGGAGCCGTACGAGATCCATCCCGAGGTCGCGCCGAAGGGCGACCGCCGCAAGAAGGTCCAGGACCTGCTGGACGTGGTGGGGCTCAACCCCGAGTACATCAACCGCTATCCGCACCAGTTCTCCGGCGGCCAGCGCCAACGCATCGGCATCGCCCGGGGGTTGGCCCTGCGCCCGGAGATCATCGTCGCCGACGAACCGGTCTCCGCGCTCGACGTGTCCGTGCAGGCGCAGGTGATCAACCTGCTCGACAAGCTCCAGGACGAGTTCGAGCTGAGCTACGTCTTCATCGCGCACGACCTCTCGATCGTGCGGCACATCTCCGACCGGGTCGGCGTGATGTACCTCGGGCGGATCGTGGAGACCGGCAGGGACGCCGAGATCTACGACCACCCGACGCATCCTTATACACAGGCACTGCTGTCCGCCGTGCCCGTCCCGGACCCCGAGGCCCGCGAGCACCGGGAGCGGATCATCCTCGCCGGTGACGTGCCGTCCCCGGCGAACATTCCCTCCGGATGCCGCTTCCGCACCCGCTGCTGGAAAGCCCGTGAGCGCTGCACGCTGGAGGTCCCGCTGCTCGCGGTGCCCGCGGAGTTCCGGCACCTCCAGGGCCCGGCCGCGCACGACTCGGCGTGCCATTTCGCGGAGGAGAAGCAGGTCGTGCCTCCCGAGCCGGAGACATAGCAGTACAAAGCCGTACGAACTTGGTTTACACGCAGGCAACTTGACGGAAGCGGTCCCGATATACGGACGGGCCAAGGTGAACACCGTACGGCCGTGCGGGTGCCGTAGACGAGCCGGGGCGCGCCATGTCGCCCCGGCTCGTTGCCTGCTCAGCCCAGTTTCAGGGCGCGCCGCAGGAAGTCCGCCTGGAGCAGCAGCAGGCTCTCCGCGACCTGTTCCTGCGGGGTCAGGTGGGTGACGCCGGACAGGGGGAGCACCTCGTGCGGGCGGCCGGCCGCGAGCAGCGCGGAGGACAGCCGCAGGCTGTGGGCGACCGCCACGTTGTCGTCGGCGAGACCGTGCACGATCAGCATCGGGCGGGCGGGCTCCGCGGCGCCGACCAGCCCCTCGTCGTCGATCAGCGAGTTCGCGGAGTAGACCTCGGGCTGGGTGCGCGGATCGCCGAAGTACCGCTCGGTGTAGTGCGTGTCGTACAGCCGCTGGTCGGTGACCGGCGCGCCGACGACGCCCGCGTGGAACACGTCGGGGCGGCGCAGCACCGCGAGCCCCGCCAGATAGCCGCCGAAGGACCAGCCGCGGATCGCGACCCGGGTCAGGTCGAGCGGGAAGGTCTCCGCGAGGCCCTGAAGGGCGTCGATCTGGTCCTGGACCACGATCGCGGCCACGTCGTCCTTGATCGCCTTCTCCCAGCCGGGGGAGCGGCCGGGCGTGCCCCGTCCGTCGGCGACGACCACCGCGAAGCCCTGGTCGGCGAACCACTGCGAGGTCAGGTGCGCGTTGTGCGCGGCGAGCACCCGCTGCCCGTGCGGGCCGCCGTAGGGGTCCATGAGAACCGGCAGCAGGCCCTCCTTGTGGTCCCGGGGCAGCAGCACGGCGCACGGCACGCGACGCGCGCCCCCTTCGGTGAGGGTCATGCGCGGGGACATACCGGGGTGTTCCGCGTACGACGCCACGGTCGCCGTCTTCTTGCCGTCGCGCAGCACCTGCACCTGGGCGCCCGGCCGGTCGGGCGCCGCCGAGACCAGCACGGTCACGCCCCCGGCGCGCACCGCCGAGTGCACGCCGGGCTCTTGCGAGACGCGCTCCACTCCGAGCTCATTGACGCGATAGACATGCACCTCGCCGACCTCGGGGGCCGCTGCCGCCTCGCCCGCCGACGCCGAGACCAGCACGTTGTCGTCGGACACGTCGAGAACCGCGCGCAGATGCAACTGCGGTCCCGTCAGCAGGCGTTCGCCGAAGGCGAGGACACGTGCGCCGCCCTCGTCGGCGATCCTCACGAGCTGTCCGCCCGGGCTCCAGGACGGTACGCCGGGGAAAAGATCAAGCCATTGTGGATCTTCGTCGGCATGCACCATCCGGGTCGCCCCGGTGTCCGGGTCCACGGCCAGGAACAGCTGACTGTGCTGGTCCCGCGCCTGCACCAGAATCAGCGGCGCACCCGCCGCTGACCAGTGCACATGCGCCAGATACGGGTAGCGGGCCCGGTCCCAGGCGACCTCCGTGCGCGTCCCGTCCAGCCCGGTCACAAAGAGCCGTACGTCCGCGTTGGGGGTGCCCGCCGCCGGATACGCGACCTGCTGCGGATCGCGCTCCGGGTGCGCGGGATCGGAGATCCACCAGCGCTGGACGGGCGCGTCGTCGACCCGGGCGACCAGCAGCCGGTCCGACTCCGGCGACCACCAGAAGCCGCGCGAGCGGGACATCTCCTCGGCCGCGATGAACTCGGCGAGCCCGTAGGTGACCGTCTCCGACTCGGGCTCCAGCAGCGCCCGGTCGCCCTCGCCCTCGGCGCCGACCACCCGCAGGGCGCCGGCCGTGACGTAGGCGACGAGCCGTCCGTCGGGGGAGGGGCGCGGGTCGATCACCGGCCCGGGGACCCGCAGTTCACGTGCCGTACCGGCCCGCAGCTCCGCCGTGAAAAGCCGCCCCGACAAGGCGAAAGAGGCCAACTCCACCGCCGCGTCGGTGGCGTAGCCGACCACTCCGGCACCGCCCTCGCGGCTGCGCTCACGGCGCGCCCGCTCCTGGACGGACAGGCGCTCGCCGGCGCCTCCGAGCAGCGCGAGCGGGTCGGCCGCGACCCGCTCGGCGCCGTCCGCGACATCGAGGACCCACAGCAGATTCGCCCGGTCCGTACCGGAGCGGGAACGCAGGAACACGACACGGGAACCGTCGGGGGCCACGGCGAACGCACGCGGCGCACCGCAGGTGAACCGCTGCGTACGCGCGGACAGGCGCGGGAAGGAGAGAGGCTCGGTCGTCATGCCCCGACCATATTGGCCATGCGCCCCCTTGTGCGGCCGTGCGCCGATCGATGCGCGCGTACGGATAGTTATGATCACTAGCGCTGTGTGGGTATGAACCTGCTGGCTGCTGTATGGATTTGCCGTCCCCGTACGACCCCCTGTCCGGCCCCCGGTCCCTGGGTTCTTTGGAGGTGAGCCGCCGTGGCACTCTCGATTTCGGCGGTGGTGCTGCTGGCGATCATCGTCTTCATCCTGGTCAAGAAGTCAGGGTTGAAGGCCGCGCACGCGATCGTCTGCGTCCTGCTCGGCTTCTATCTCGCCTCCTCGACGGTGGCACCCACGATCAGTGAGCTGACGACGAACATCGCGGGGATGATCGGCAGCATCAAGTTCTGACCGCAGTGGTCGCCTCGTAGGGTGGGGACCATGACGGAACTGCCCGACCGGCGTCTGCTCCTGGTGCACGCGCATCCGGACGACGAGTCGATCAACAATGGCGCGACCATGGCCAGGTATGCGGCCGAGGGCGCCCATGTGACGCTGGTGACCTGCACGCTCGGCGAGGAGGGCGAGGTCATCCCGCCCGAGCTCGCGCACCTCGCGCCCGACCGCGAGGACACCCTGGGCCCGTACCGGACCGGTGAGCTGGCCGCCGCCATGAAGGAGCTCGGGGTCACGGATCACCGGTTCCTCGGCGGGCCCGGCCGTTTCCGCGACTCCGGGATGATGGGCGTCGAGCAGAACCACCGCGCCGGCGCCTTCTGGGCCGCCGACCTGGACGAGGCCGCCGCCCACCTCGTCGAAGTCATCCGCGAGGTACGGCCCCAGGTGCTCGTCACCTATGACCCCGATGGGGGTTATGGGCACCCTGACCACATTCAGGCGCACCGCGTCGCCATGCGCGGCGCCGAGCTGGCCGCCGACGCCGCCTTCCGGCCCGGCCTCGGCGAGCCCTGGCGCATCGCCAAGACCTACTGGAACCGGGTGCCGCGCACGGTCGCCGAGGAGAGCTTCGCGCGGCTGCGGGACGCACTGCCGGAGCTGCCCTTCTCGGCGTCCGCCGCGATCGGCGACGTACCGGGTGTGGTCGACGACTCGGTGATCACCACAGAGATCGACGGCAGCGCGTACGCCGCCGCCAAGGCCGCCGCGATGCGCGCGCACGCCACCCAGATCACCGTGACCGAGCCGTGGTTCGTGCTCTCCAACGACCTTGGGCAGCCGCTCTTCACCACCGAGTACTACGAGTTGGTGCTCGCCGGGGCGCCGAAGACGCGTGAGACGGACCTGTTCGAAGGGGCTTTGTGATGAGTACGGCAGGCAGGCAGGGCAGTGCCCTCGCGCAGCCCCTGGTGCGGCCCTCCGGTGGACGGATCGCCGCCCACCTCGGGCTCTTCGTGCTCGGCGCCGTGGTCGGGGCGGCCGGGGCGCTCATGCAAGCCGCCTGGTTCCCGGGGGGGTTGCTGCTCTCCCTGGCGGGCGCGGCGGGACTCTTCCTGGGCGGATCGCGCGCGACCGGCTCCAGGGCGGGGGCCGTTGCGCCCGCGGTGGGCTGGATGATCGCCGTCGTCCTGCTCACCTCCACCCGCCCCGAAGGGGACTTCCTTTTCGGCGCGGGACTGGGCTCCTACCTCTTCCTGCTCGGCGGCATGGCAGTCGGTGTGATGTGCGCCACGCTTGGCCAGGGGCGGCAACCAGGCGGCCCCGCCGTCCGACTTGGCAAGTGACGTACTACTTTTCCGTATCACGGACGTGCGGGTCCCGTGGGGGTTTCCTTCGCGGGCGCGGTTTGCGCGCCGGGCACGGCCAGTATGGTGGTGCGCGCGCCGAGCCTCCCCCGAGTTCTCGACTTCGTTCGAGCAGCGGGGACCCCCAGAAATGAGATCGAGTACACGGGCGGCGGAGCCAACCGGGAGAACCTGCCTTGAGTCGTGAAACTGACAGTTCGTCCTCCGGGCCCAACGGGCGCGGTGGAGCGGCGTACCCGTCGGGGACGCCGCCGTACGGCACGCCTGCCGCGTCCGAAAACGGTGCCGACGAGGGCCGTTCGGCCGCCGGCACGCCTCCGGAGGAGCGCAGGACCGAGACCACGCTGACGACCCGGATCCGGATCAACATCCCCGGATCCCGGCCGATTCCGCCGGTCGTCGTGCGCACTCCGGTGGGTGACGCGGACGCGTCCGCCGAGGGCACCGACGGCGGCGGCGCGGAGCCGGCCGGGGTCGCGGGCGGCGCGAGTCCGCCCGCGCCCGCAGCGTCGGCCGCCGATCCCGCGGCTCCGGCCGGGGAGAAGCAGAACAACTGGTTTGCGCCGCGCAAGTCCAGTGCCCCCACGGGCGGCCAGGGCGGCGGCTCCACCAACGGAGCGGGCCTGCAGGGCAGTTCGGGAGCTCCGGCACCTTCGGGACCTTCCGCTCCTACCGGTCCCGGCGGTCCTTCGCCCTTTTCCGGTCCTTCGGGAGGTTCCGGGCGCCAGGGTGCGCAGGGTGCTCCCGGCGGTGCGCGTCCCTCCGCGGCGAACGGTGCCGGCCCCCGGCCCGGCGGCGGACCGGTCGGCAGCGGTCCCCGTCCGGGCGGCGGTACGAACGGTGCCGGGCTGCCCGGTGCCACCGGCGCCGGTCCCGTGGCCCCCGGCCATGGCGGCGGCACCGGTTCCTTCGACGTCTCCGCGGCGCTGACGGGCAGCACCGGATCCTTCCCGCTGCCCGGCTCCGACGCTGCCGGGGAGCCCCGGCGCGACGACCTCCCGTACTTCTCCGAGGGCGCCGGCCGCGGCCCCGCGGGCCCGACCGGCGGTCCGGTCACGGGCGACGGACCGCTGGTGCCCCCGGCCGGTCCGGGCGTACGTCCGGGCAGCCTGGCCGCGGGTCCGGGCCGACCCGGTGGTCCCGGCATGGGTCAGGGCGGCCCCGGTGGCCAGGGCGGCCCCGGTGCCGGATACCCCGGCCCCGGCGGTCACAGCGGCCTCGGCGGTCCCGGTGGCGGGCTCAGCGACGACACCGCGATCCTCACGCCGCAGAAGCCGGCCCCCGAACCGGGCGGCCAGGGCTACGGAGCCCCCGGCGACAACGTCTCCGGGCACACCCTGACCAGCGGCATCCCCGTCGTCCCGGCCACCCAGAACTCCCCGTTCGGGCCGGGCGCGCACACCGACGGACCGCTGCCGCACACCCCGCCGAAGCTGCCGGACCCGGTGACCCCGCCGGCGGCGAGCTCCGCGAAGCCCGCCGCCAAGAAGAAGGGGCGCAGCAAGCTGATGCTCCTGGTGGTCGGCGTGGTGGTCATCGGCGGCGGTGCCTACGGCGCCGGGCTCCTGATGAACCACTCCGACGTGCCCAAGGGCACCACCGTGCTCGGCGTCGACATCGGCGGCGGCACGCGCGACGAGGCCGTCAAGAAGCTCGACGACGCCTTCGGCGACCGTACGAACAAGGCGCTGAAGCTGTCGGTCGACGGCGACACGGTGTCCCTCAAGCCGGACCAGTCGGGCCTTCAGCTCGACAGCAAGGCCACCGTCAGCGCCGCCGCGACCAGCGACTACAACCCGGTCTCGGTGATCGGTTCGCTGTTCGGGCAGCAGCGGGTGATCGACCCCGTCATGCCCGTCGACGAGGAGAAGCTGCAGGCCGCCCTGGAGCGGGCCGCGGGCGGCTCCGGCTCGGCGGCGGACGGCACGATCAAGTTCCAGTCCGGCAAGGCCGTCGCCGTGTACGGCAAGGCGGGCAAGGGCATCGACGTCGCGCCGTCCATGGCGGCCGTCGAGGAGGCGTACCGCACCCAGGTGGAGACCAACACGACCACGCCGGTCAAGGTCGCCACCAAGACCCGTCAGCCGACGATCCCGAACGCCGAGGTCGACCGGATGATGAAGAAGTTCGCCGAGCCGGCGATGTCGGGCCTGGTCACGGTGCGCACGGACGCCACGCACTTCGTGCTGTTCAGCCCGGAGAAATCGATCTACAAGTTCCTGAGCGTGCAGGCGGTCGACGGCAAGCTCGTCGAGCACTACGACCTCGCGGTCCTCAAGGAACTGTACGGCGGTGCCTTCGACGGCGTCACGATCACCAAGGGCAACGGCAGCAAGAAGCCGGTGAGCCCCGAGGACGTCGCGGTGGCCCTCGGCACGGCGCTGCGCGGCACGACACCGGCGGCCCGGATCGTCACCATCCCGACCAACCCGAGCTAGCGGACACGCCTCACGAGCGCAGAGGGCGCCCAGGTCATGCCCAGGTCTACGAGACGGCCACGATCGGCGACGGAACGACGGTCTGGGATCTCGCCCAGGTACGCGAGGACGCCCGGCTGGGCAGCGGCTGCATC
>NZ_JBEXDZ010000030.1:0-72690 GCF_040606085.1 Streptomyces sp. NPDC005485
TTTGCGCGCGTCGTTGGCCATGCCCGCGGGGGTGCCCGTGGGGGTTATTTACCTCCCGGTGCGGGGGGGGGGGCCCCACATGAACGGGGGCCCCGCCCCGCAACCCCCCACCTCCGAGCGGAAGTTGGCCCACACCCATGCGGCTCTACCTGCTTGCCCTCAACCCCACCGACTCCGTCACCGAAGGGTTCCTGCCCGCCGCGGCGCGGCTCGGCCTCGACGTCACCGTCCTCACCGACCAGCCGGACGCCCACCGGACCGCGTACGCCGACTCCGGGCTTCACGCGTCGATCGAGCTGCTGGAGTGCGACGTACGCGACTTCCGTGCCGTCATCACCCGGATATCGACCCACCACACGCCCGACGCGGTCTTCACCAACAGCGACCACCTCCAGACCCAATCCGCCCTGGCCGCCGACTACTTCGGGCTGCCCGCCAAGAACTGGCGGGCCACGCTGCGGACCAAGGACAAGGCCGAGATGCGCCGGCACCTGACCGCCGCGGGCGTCGACACCGTCTGGTCCGCCGAGCTCTCCGAACCGGCCGCCCTGGACGCGCCGTACCCCTGTGTCCTCAAGCCCCGCGAGGGCGTGGCCAGCGAGGACGTCGTCCTGGTCGACGGCCCCGAGGAACTGGTCACGCGCAGCAAGGAGATCCTGGCGCGCCGCCCGGGAGCCGTCCTGGTCGTGGAGGAGTACCTCCCCGGCGAGCTGTTCACCCTGGAAACCCTCGGGGACGACCGCGTCCGGCACGTCCTGGGCGGCTTCCACACCGAGCTCTCCGAGCCGCCGTACTTCATCGAGGAACGGCTGACCTTCGTCGCCGACCACCCCGAGCCGGTCGTCGCACAGGTGCTGGCCCAACTGGACGCGCTCGACGTCCGATTCGGCGCCTGCCACACCGAGTTCGTGGTGCACGAGGGCCGCGCCCGGATCATCGAGGTCAACTACCGCGCCATCGGCGACCAGTGCGACCTGCTGCTCGCCCGGCTGCTGGAGATCCCGCTCTTCGAGCACATCCTCCGCACCCACCTGGGCGAGCCGCTCCCCACCGACCTCGGCGCTCGCCGCGACGGCGCGGCCCGTCTCGACTACCCCTGCGCGGAGCGTGCCGGAACGCTGACCTCAGCCCCCGCCGCCACCGAACAGAACGTCGACGGCGTGCAGTTGACGTACCGGCCGCTACGGGAGAACGGCGAGCGGCACGAGCTGTACCGCACCAACCGCGACTACCTCGGGGTCCTGAGAGCCACTGGGACCGACCAGCGGTCCGTGGACAGGGCCGCCACCGCATTCCTCGCGGCCCAGCTCTGGGAGATCCAGCCGTGAGCGCCCAGACCGTGGCGCACCCCGCGGAGGCGCGGGTCGACTCCTCCGAGGCCGAGCTGCTCATCCGCGTGCTCAGCGCGCTGCTGCGCGAGGACGTCGTCGGCCTGCGCACCCGCAGCACGCTCACGCACCACCCGGACGGCCCCTGGCTGCGGCTGGCGGGCACGGACGACGCCCTGCTGATGCCGGTGACCGAGGACGGATTCCAGAGCCTTTACGCCGCCCGCCTGCCGCTGCTCGTCAGCGAGTCGCAGGGCGAGCTGACCAGCGCCGACACCGTGCTCGCCGCGCTGCGGGCGGTGGCCGAACCCCCCGACCGGGACGGCTTCGACGCCTTCGCCGAGGAGTGCCGCCAGACGCTGGCCACCATGCGACTGCACGCCGCGACACGGGAGGAGACCGCCGTACGCCTGACCGCACGCCACGGAGGCGACCCCGCCACCTGGACCGGACCGATCCGCGCTCTGGCCCACGACACCCTCGCCGCCCGTCTCGACCACCCCGTCTACCCGACCGCACGCGGCCGCTCCGGGCTCACCGAGTGGCAACTGCGGTCCTACGCACCCGAGTTCCATCCCCGATTCGTGCTGCGCTGGCTCGCCGTGCCCCGGGAGGCGCTCACCGCGACGCAGGGCGCGCTGCCGGACCACTGGCCCACGCCCGCCATGCTCGGGCTGCCCCAAGCCGAGCGGACACATGTGGCCCTGCCCGTCCATCCGTTGACCGTCGGCGCCCCGCTGGACGCGGCGCTGCGCGACACCGGACTGGGCCCCAGCGCACTGCTTGCCGACCGAGCCCACCTCGAAGTCGTACCGACCCTGTCGATGCGCACCGTGGCGGCGACCGCCGACCCGACCCTGCACCTCAAACTCCCGCTGCCCACCGCGACGTTGGGTCTGCGCAACCGGCGCACCATCAAGCCCGGCACCCTCCTCGACGGCGCCGCCGGGCAGCGCCTGCTGCAGACGGTGCTGGCCCACGAGCCCCGCTTCCGGGACACCGTCCTGCACGCCGACGAGACCGTGTACGCGCACGCCGGGCACGAGTCCCTCGCGGTGCTCTGCCGCCGCCTCCCGGCCGGGCTCGACGACTCGCTCGTCGTCCCCCTGGCCGCGCTGCTCGCCGAAGCCCCCGGCGGACGGCTGGTCGTCGACCACCTTGCCGACCGCTTCTACGGCGGCGACCCGCTCGCTCTGCTGGACGCCTGGCTGACCCTGCTGTTCGACTGGCAGACCACACTCTTCGGATACGGCATCGCGCTGGAGTCGCACCAGCAGAACATCTCCGTGGTGCTGGACCGGCACGCGGACGGCAGCACCCGGCTGCGGCTGCTGCTGAAGGACAACGACGGCCCGCGGATCAACGCCGTCCGGCTGCGCGAGCGGCTCGGCGCCGGTGCTCCGGGACCCGCGGACTTCGACGACCCCCGGGTCTTCGGCGACGACGACGGGCCGGTGGCCGACCTGTTCACCACCATCACCGTCCATCTGTGCGCGGGCGCCTACGCGTTCGGGCTCGCCCGGCACGGCCGGGCTTCACGTCCCGTGCTGCTCCGGCTCGTCCGCGACCGGCTCGCCGAAGCCGTGGAGCGGCTCGGCACCGGACCGGGCGAGCCCGGCGCCGTCTTGCGCACCCGGGTCCTGGAGGCCGACCGCCTGCCCGTGAAGGCGATGGTCAGCGCCGGAACCCTGCTCACCAAGCAGCGGTCGGGCGCCGCCGACATCAACAAGCACTACACCAGCGGCCCCAACTACCTCCACGTGACGGGGGAGAGGGCATGAGCGCCGGGGCCCTGCGGATGCCGCGTCCCGCGTTCGGACCCCGGCAGGTGCACGCGGTGGCCGGCTGCTACTTCGTCGCGTCCTTCGCCGCGCTGGGGCTGCCCCCGTACCTGACCCAGATCCTTCCCGAACTCGGCGACCGCACGGCTCGCTGGGCCGGCCTGCTGTACGTCGTCCCCACCGTGTTCGGCGCCGTCGGAGCCCCGCTGTGGGGCCGCCTGGCCGACCGCTTCGGACGCAAACGGCTGCTGCTGCGGGCCCAGTTGGGCCTGGCCGTCTCCTTCCTCCTCGCCGGGTGGGCCGACTCGCTCACCACGTTCACGGCGGCGCTGGTGCTCCAGGGGATCCTCGGGGGCACATTCGCGGCGTCCAACGGATACCTCGGTGCGGCGCTGGAGGGCCCACACCTGTCGCGGGCCCTCACCCTGATGCAGGGCAGCGCCCGGGCGGCCCTGGTCGTCGCCCCCGTCGTCGTCGGCTCGCTGTCGCCCTGGCTGTCGCCGCACCGCCAGTACGCGCTGCTCGCCGTACTGCCGCTCACCGCCGCCCTGTTGCTCGCCGCGCTGCCCGAACCGGCCGAGGCGCCGGCCACCCTCAAGGCGGAGCAGACGCTGCCCAGGACGACGGCCCCGATCGTGTCCCTGCGCGTCCTGTACGCCCTCGAATTCGCCTTCGTCTTCTCCACCGTCATTTCCTTCCCCTATCTGATCTCCCTCGTCGAGAAACGACTGCCCGGCGCCTCGCCCACGCTGTCCGGCGTGCTCTTCGCACTGCCCCACCTGTGCTATCTGCTGTCGGCCCTCGCCGTGCACACCGCTTTCCGGACCCGCCCAAGGGCCGGAATCGCCCTCGGCTTCGCGCTGATCGCGCTCGGCCTGGCCGGGCACGGGATCGCCGACTCGCTGCCCTCCCTGATCGCCGTACGGACGGTCCTCGGCGCCGGGATGACGCTCGGCCTGGTGTGCCTGTCGATCCTCGCGGCCGACTGCGCCCAAGGACGGGCGCCCGGTGGGCTGTTCGGCTCGCTGGAGTTCTTCTCCAAGGCCGGCGCGGTCGCCGCCGGCGTGGCCGCGGCTGCGGGCACCGCCCGCTTCGGCCCGGCCGCACCCGTCCTCACCGGCAGCGCCGTCGCCCTGGCCACCGTCTGCGCGACCACCGCCACCTCTCTCCGCACCCGCTGGAGCCGCTGATGCCCTCGCTGACCGACGCCCCCGGAAGCGCCCCCACCTCCTCCGCCCCGGCCCAACTCCCCACCGCCGAGGACGCCGTGGCCCACACGCTTCTCAACTGCCTGCTGCGCGAGGTCTCGGGACCCGAGCGCCAAACCGCTGTCGCCGACGGCCACCTGCTGCTCCGGCTTCCCCGGCGCGGCGCACTGCTGCGCATCGCCCTGCGCCGCACGTCACTGCTCGGCGCGCACCGCTTCACCGGCCCGGTGAACGAGCAGCAGCCCGACGGGAGTTGGACAGAGGTCGGCTGGCGCCTGCTGGCCGCCTACACGCAGGACGAGCTGTCGCTGCGCACCGGCGTCCGCAACGAGGAGTTCGCGGAGCAGATCGAGTCCAGCCATCAGGCGGTGGCCGCCGCGCTGACCGTTGCGTCGGCGGCGTCCGGCTCTCCTTCGATGTCCGCCTCTCCCCTGACGTCCGGCGGGCAGGGGAGCAGCGACCGCCTCGCGGCCTACGTCGCCTCCGAGCAGTCGCTGCTGTTCGGGCACCGCTTCCACCCCACCCCCAAGGCGCGCACCGGCGACGCCGCGGCCTGGAAGGCCTACGCGCCGGAGGCGGGGGCCGCCTTCCCGCTGCGCCACCTCGCCGTCCGTGCGCACCTCATCGCCGAGGAGACCGCCGGACCAGGGGCCGCCGCTCCGCTGGACCGGCAGCGCGCCGACATCCCCGACGGCTACCGGCTGCTGCCCGCGCACCCCTGGCAGTACGCGATGCTGCGCGAACACCCGGCGCTGCGCGCGGCCGTCGCACGCGGTGACATCCTCGACCTCGGCGAGGGCGGGCGGCCCTTTGCCGCCACTGCCTCCGTGCGGACGCTCTACGACGGGGAGGCATTTCTCAAGTTCAGCCTCAACATCCGCATCACCAACTGCCTGCGCAAGAACGCCAGTTACGAGCTGTCCGGAGCGGTCGCCCTCACCCGCGCCCTGGCATCGGCCCTCGCCGACCTGGCCGACCGCTTCCCCGGCAGCGCCGTGCTCCGCGAGCCCGCCTACCGCAGCCTCGCCCTGCCCGGCCCCGACGGCACACCCGACCGCTCCCTGCTGGAGGGCTTCGGCGTGATCGTCCGCGAAGGCCTCGCCGAACGGCTCCTGCCCGGCACCACCCCCCTGCTCGCGGCCGCTGTCGCCGACGAGTACCCGACCGGCCCCGCCCATGTGTCGCGCCTGCTCGACGGCGCGGGCCCGGAGGCCGTGCTCGCCTGGTGGACGGCGTACCTCAAGCTGCTCGTTCCCCCCGTCCTGGCCGCCTACTTCGACCACGGCCTGGTCCTCGAACCGCACCTGCAGAACGTGCTGATCTGCGTCGACGGCGAGGGCATGCCGGCCCAGGTCCTCTTCCGCGACCTGGAGGGCACCAAGCTCGTGCCCGAACACCACGCCGACACCCTGGCCGCGCTGCCGCCCGAGGTCGCGACCCCGATGGCGTACGACGCGCAGCGCGGCTGGGACCGCGTCGTCTACTGCCTGCTGGTCAACCACATCGCCGAACTCCTCGCCGCGCTCGCCGACCTGCACCCGCACACCGAGGCCGCCCTGTGGGCACGCGTCCGCGCCTGCCTGCAGACTTACGCCGACCGGTACGGCTGCCCGCCGCGTCTCGCCGCCCTGCTCGCCGGGGTCCCGCTGCCCGCCAAGGCCAACCTGCTCACCCGCTGGGAACGCAAGGCCGACCGCGACGCCGGATACGTCCGACTGCCCTCACCGCTCGCCGAGGACATCCTGCGGCACACCACCCGGAGCGCCCGATGACCGACCTCACCCCCGCGGTGCGCGAACGCGTCCTGTCCCTGCCCTCGACCGAACTGCCCGCCTACGTCTACGACATGGCGGCGCTGCGTGCACACGCCGCCGAGGTGCGGGCCGCGCTGCCCGAGCGCGTCGAGCTGTACTACGCGGCCAAGGCCAACCCGGAACCGGAGATCCTGGCCGCGCTGTCGCCGTACGTCGACGGCTACGAGGTCTCCTCGGGCGGCGAACTCGCCCACGTCGGCAAGGCGGTGCCCGGCCGTCCGCTCGCCTTCGGCGGCCCGGGGAAGACTCCGGTGGAGATCGCCGGGGCCCTGGAGCGGGGCGTGGAGCGCTTCCACGTGGAGAGCGAGTACGAACTCGGCGTACTCGCCGACCTGGCCCTTCGTGTCGCGCCGGGCCGCCGGGTGGCGGTGCTGCCGCGCTTCAACCTCCCGGTGACCGAGGGCACGCTCGCGGGGAGTTCTCTGGCCATGGGGGGCCGTCCGACGCCCTTCGGTCTGGACCCGGAGCGCGCCGACAGGGTGATCCGCAGACTCACCGACGGGAGCCTTCCCCATCTCGAACTCCGGGGAATTCACGCCCACTTGGCCAGTGGTCTGCAGGCGGCCGAACAACTGGCGGTGGCCGGAGCCGTGGTCACCTGGGCCACGGACCTCGCGACCCGCCACCGGGTCCGCCTCGCCGAGGTGAACGTCGGGGGCGGCATGGCGGTGGACTACGCCGATCCGGCGGCCCGCTTCGACTGGCACGCATACGGCAGTGGTCTCGCCCAACTGACCGCTGCACACTCAGAACTGACGCTCCGTATCGAGCCCGGTCGGGCGCTGACGGCGTACTGCGGCTGGTACGCGACCGAGGTCCTGGACGTCAAGGCCAGCCACGGCGAGGAGTTCGCCGTGGTCCGCGGCGGCACCCACCATCTGCGCACCCCCGCGACCAAGGGGCACGACCAGCCCTGCACCGTCCTGAAGGTCGCCGACTGGCCGCACCCCTGGCCGCGGCCCACCGCGCACCACGAACAGGTCACCCTCACCGGCCAGTTGTGCACACCCAAGGACCTTCTGGCCCGGGGAGTTCCGGCCGCGGGACTACGGGCGGGCGACCGCGTGGCGTTCTCCCTTGCGGGCGCCTACGCCTGGAACATCTCCCACCACGACTTCCTCATGCACCCGGCGCCCGGTTTCCACTTCCTGGACGCGGACGGCGACCCGAGTGGCCCGGAGGTCAGGACCGAGGAGGTGCCGGGGCAACGGGCGCGCGGGGCGACGTCCGGGGTGTAGAGAGAGGCGGCCGCCGGGGCGACGGGGGCTGGTCGACCGTGCGCGGTTTCAGTTGCTCCGCTCAGTTCCGGTAGCCGCGCAGTTTTCGGTAGAGCGTCGCCCGGCCGATCCCCAGGGCGAGCGCCGCGCGCGCCTTGTTGCCACCGTGCCGCCGCAGCGCCTCCAGGATGGCGGCACGTTCGGCGTGCTCCATCGGGCTGAGGTGCCGCGCCGCGGGGCCCTCCCGTACGGGGTCCGGCAGCTCGGCCCGCCGCACCGGCCCCGCCACCCGACGCTGTTCCGCCAACGCCCTTACAAGATGCGCGAGTTCCGTGACGTTGCCGGGCCAGGGATGCTGCTCCAGGGCCCGCAGCGCGTCCAGCGTCCAGGTGAGCGGTGGCCGTCCGGGCTCGGGCCTCGGGGTCAGGGCGGGCAGCAACACCCGGATGTCGTCCGGGCGTTCCCGCAGCGCGGGCAGGGTGACCGAGCGGGCGGCCAGGGAGTCCAGGAGCCGCTGGAGGCAGGGGCCGGGTGGCGTTCCGGGCGTATAGGTGATCAACAGGGGCACGCTCGGGTGCGCGTCGAGGAGCGAGTTCAGGGAGGCGACGTCAGGCGGGGCGAGGCGCTCCGCGTGCCGCAGGAGGAAAGGGTGACCGGCTGCCAACGTGGTGCAGGCGAGCGCGAGTTCACCCTCGTCTCCCTCCGCCGCGTCCACCGTGGACAGCGCGCCCACGCCCAGCAGCTCCCGCGCCAACAGGGTCTTGCCCGTCCCGCGTTCGCCCGTCAGGAGCAGGGGTTCGCGCAGGCCAGCCAGCTCCGTCGCGCGGCCGATCGCGTGCCGCCAGGGGACGGAGCGTCCGGCGAGGGGCAGCGGCAGGGCCGCTGAGGTCCTGACCGCCTTGTCGGCGGCTGGTCCGAGGACGACGAGTACGCCGATCACGCAGCCCAGGTGACGTACGGGAGTGATCTCCGCGGTGCAACCCGCTCCCTCGGGCAGCTGGATGCCGTAGGACTGCGGGGCAGCGCCGGAATCCTGCCCAAGGAGCAAGGCCGCATCCCTTTCGAGAGTCTCCAGGGCCTCGGTCGACAGCACTCGCTCCGCCGCCTCGCTGATCAGACGGTTGCGCCCGTCGAGCGCGATCACGGCGGGTGCCGTCCCCCGTGCCGCTGTGAGATAGGTGTCGAGCAGCACCCGCTCCACCGCCCTTGTGCGCGCGAGGAGTTCGGCCTCCACCGCCGCGGCGGCGGCCTCCGCGAGCGCCGCTCCGGGATGCGGCCCGCATTCGGCGCACAGCCCGGAGGCGACCGTCACCGTGCCGAGCACCTGCCCGCTCTCCGGTGCCAGCACCGGCACACTGACCGCGGACACGTCCTGCCACAGGTCGAGGAAGTGCTCGGGGCCGTGCACTTCGGCCCGGCGGCGCGAACGCAGGGCGAGAGCCGCACTGTTGTGGCCCACCTCCTGCTCGGACAGGTCGGCGCAGCGCTCGTTCCAGGGCCCGCTCCCGGCCGCCCACAGCACCCGTAGGCGCTCGTCCGTGAGCACGAACGAGGACCGAGCGGTGCCCAGGGCGGGGGCGAGCCGTTCGAGTGCGGGCCGGGCCGCGGCCAGGAGGACCGGCTCGGGCCCGGCGTGCGCAACCGACTCCGAAGCGGCGTCCGCAGTGGACCCCATGGGCTCCCGCAGGTCGTGCGGCACACCGTAGAACCGGGCGCGCCGCCATCCCGCGACGACCTCGTCCGGTACGTCGTCGGGCAGCGGGCGCCCCGTCAGGAACCGCTCGCGTGCCTCACGCAGCGGAGTGACGGCGAGCCGGGTGGGGGAGTGCTCTGTGATGGTCACGGCACCACCCACCATATCGTCCAACTATCAACCAATCACCGCTGCGTCGGCAGACCGCACACCCCGCCCGCAAGAACGATCACGGCCGCGGAGAGCAGCCCGCACCCCACTGACTCGTGACGACCCCCTGCGGACCATGTCTCGAATTGAGACACCCGCGCTCCCCGGCACCCGGCCATGATCATCAATGCTTGGTGCCTGTTCCCACCGTCAGGAGCGTTCCCCGTGCACACCGTCGTCGAGACCGACGTTCTGATCGTAGGCAGTGGCCCCGCCGGCGCCTCGGCCGCGCTCGCCCTCAGCACGTACGGCGTACCCAACATCGTCGTGACCCGCTACGCGAGCCTCGCCGAGACGCCCCGCGCGCACATCACCAACCAGCGCACGATGGAGGTGCTGCGCGACCTCGGCGTCGAGCAGGACGTCATCGCACAGGCAACGCCCCAGCACTTGATGGGCAACACGACCTTCTGCACCAGCCTCGCCGGCGAGGAGCTGGGCCGGATCCGCTCCTGGGGCAACGACCCGCTCGTCCAGGCAGCGCACGAGCTGGCCAGTCCCACCCGCATGTGCGACATGCCGCAGCACCTCATGGAACCGGTGCTCGTCGACGCGGCCGTCGCCCGCGGCACGCGACTGCGTTTCGAGACCGAGTACCTCGCCCACACCCAGGACGCCGACGGCGTGACAGCCACCGTCCGGGACCGGCTGCGCGGGGACACGTACGAGATCCGCGCCAAGTACCTCATCGGCGCCGACGGCGGTCGCTCCAAGGTCGCCGAGGATGCCGGACTGCCCATGGGCGGCCAGATGGGCGTCGCGGGCAGCATCAACATCGTCTTCGACGCGGACCTCACCCGGTACACCGCGCACCGGCCCTCCACCCTGTACTGGGTGCTGGCCCCGGGCGCCACCGTCGGCGGCATCGGCGCGGGGCTCGTCCGCAACGTGCGGCCCTGGAACGAGTGGCTCATCGTCTGGGGGTACGACGTCACGGCGGGCGCACCCGACCTGACCACCGAGTACGCCGAGTCCGTCGTACGGCAGCTCGTCGGCGACGACGACATCCCGGTGACCATCAAGTCGTCCTCGGCATGGACGGTCAACGAGATGTACGCCGAGACGTACGCCGGCGGCCGGGTCTTCTGTGCGGGCGACGCCACGCACCGTCACCCTCCGTCCAACGGCCTCGGCTCCAACACGTCGATCCAGGACTCCTACAACCTCGCCTGGAAGCTGAAGTTCGTCCTCGAAGGCACGGCATCCCCGAAGCTCCTCGACACCTACACCGCCGAGCGCGCCCCGATCGGCAAGCAGATCGTCACCCGCGCCAACAAGTCCATCGGCGAGACCGCCCCCGTCTTCGAGGCCCTGGACGGGCTCACCCCGGGGACCCCCGAGCAGATGTGGGCCAACATCGCCGCCCGCAAGGACGCCACCGAGGCCGCCGAGAAGCAGCGCGCCGCACTGCGCGACGCGATCGCGCTCAAGGTGTACGAGTTCAACGCGCACGGCGTCGACCTCAACCAGCGCTACTCCTGCGACGCCTCCACCGCGATCGTCCCCGACGGCACGGCGGACCCGGGCTTCGCGCGCGACCCCGAGTTGTACCACCAGCCCTCCACGCGCCCCGGCGCCAGGCTCCCGCACGCCTGGATCACCTCGGGTACCCGCACCCTCTCCACGCTGGACACGGTGGGACAGGGCCGCTTCACGCTGATCACCGGTATCGGCGGCGAGGGCTGGGTCAAGGCGGCCGAGGCCCAGGAACTCGACATCGCGACCGTTGTCATCGGACCCGGACAGCAGTACGAGGACCCTTACGGGGACTGGGTTCGGCTCAGCGAGGTACCCGAGTCGGGAGCCCTGCTCGTACGACCCGACGGGTTCGTCGCCTTCCGGCACGCCTCGGCGTCGCCGGACGCCGAGCGGTTGCTGACGGACGCGCTGCGGCGGATCCTCGGACATGCCTGACGGGACCAGGGGAGCGGGATGACCACCGAATCGACCACGCACACCGACACCGATACCGACACCGCCGGCAGCAGCGGCACCGGCAGTGAAGCCGTCGCGACGGGGACCGGCCCCGGCGCCGGCTTCGCCACGACCCTCACCGACGCCGTCGTCGACAGCCTCCACGGCGCGGCCGACCCCCGCCTGCGCGAGCTGCTCGCCGCCCTCACCCGACACCTGCACGCCTTCGTACGGGAGACCCGGCCGACGATGGCGGAGTGGGAGCGTGCCATCTGCTTCCTCACGGCGACGGGACAGACGTGCACGGACACCCGGCAGGAGTTCATCCTCCTCTCGGACGTCCTCGGCGTCTCGATGCTCGTGGAGACGATCAACGGCCAGGGCGGCGACAGCGCCACCACCGAGTCGACGGTCCTCGGCCCCTTCCACATGACCGAGTCACCGGTGCGCGAGAACGGCGCGAACATCGACCTGATGGGCAAGGGCGAACCCTGCGTGGTCAGCGGCCGCGTGCTCTCCCGGGACGGCACCCCGCTGCCCGGGGCGGTCCTCGATGTCTGGCAGGCGGACGGCGAGGGCTACTACGACGTGCAGCAGCCCGGCGTGCAGCCGCCGGGCAACGGGCGCGGGCTGTTCACGGCCGACGACCAGGGCCGTTTCTGGTTCCGCAGCTGCGTGCCGAGCCCCTACCCGATCCCCACCGACGGCCCCGTCGGCGACCTGCTGCGCGCCACCGCCCGGCACCCCTACCGCCCCGCCCACATCCACTTCATCGCGTCGGCGAAGGGCCACGACCCCGTCACCACGCACATCTTCGTGGCGGGCAGCGACTACCTCGACTCGGACGCGGTCTTCGCCGTCAAGGACAGCCTGGTCCAGGACTTCGCCGAGACCGACAACCCCTCCCTGGCACGGGAGTTCGGCATGCCGAGCCCGTTCCGGCACGCACGCTTCGACCTCGTACTGGAGCCGTTGGAGCCATCGCGACGGCAGGAGCCACTGGAGCGCTCGTGAAGGACTTCCCCGAGACACTCGACTTCTCCTACGAGACCCAGCCCGTCCGGGTGGTCTTCCGGCCCGGCGCGTCGGTCTCCGCGACCCCGGGCGAGGCCGCGGGACTGGGCCTGCGCCGACTGCTGGTGGTCTGCGGCAGCCGGGGCGAGGCCACGGCGCGCACGGTCGCCGACGCGCTGGGCGACGCCTGCGTGGGCCTGCACGCCGGGGCCCGGATGCACGTGCCCGTGGAGATCGTCGAGCGGGCTGTCGAGGTCGCGCGCGCCGCGGGCGCGGACGGCTGCGTCGCGGTGGGCGGCGGCTCCGCGATCGGCCTCGGCAAGGCGATCGCGCTGCGCACCGGCCTGCCGCTGATCGCCGTGCCGTCCACCTACGCCGGGTCCGAGATGACCCCCGTCTGGGGCCTCACCGAGCACGGTGCCAAGCGCACCGGTCGTGACCCCGCCGTCCAGCCCCGCAGCGTCGTCTACGACCCCGACCTGACCCTCTCGCTGCCCGTCGACCTCTCCGTGACCAGCGGCATCAACGCGCTCGCGCACGCCGTGGAGGCCCTGTACGCGCCCGACGGCTCGCCCCTGGTCTCGCTGATGGCGCAGGAGGGCGTGCGCGCGATGACCGGCGCCCTTCCCGGGATCGCCGTCGCCCCCGACGACCTCGACGCCCGCGCCCGCGCCCTGTACGCCGCCTGGCTGTGCGGTGCCTGCCTGGGTGCCACCACCATGGGCCTGCACCACAAGCTGTGCCATGTGCTGGGCGGCAGCTTCGGCCTGCCGCACGCCGAGACGCACACCGTGATCCTTCCGTACGCCCTCGCGTACAACGCCCCCGAGGCGCCCCACGCCGTCGCTGCCCTCAACCGCGCCCTGGACACCGACGACGCCCCCCGCACCCTGCACGACCTCGCCCGCCGCCTGGGTGCTCCCGGCTCCCTCGCCGAACTCGGCGTCACCGAGGACGACTTGGAGGTTGCTGCGCTTCATGCGGCCAGTCAGCCGTATGCCAATCCGCGCGAGGTCACCGCGGACGGCATTCTCGGTGTGCTGCGGGCGGCGTACGAGGGGCACGCGCCGGTGTCCTAGGGGGTGTTTTGAAGGTCCTGTGCGGTGCCCGCGGTGTTCGGTGCGTGCCCTCGGCGTGCCGGACGAAGGCTCTCGTACTGGACGTACTTGGGGCTTCGGCCGGTGCGGCGAGGGTGTGTGCCGGGCGCCGTGGGTGCTGTGCGGGACTTTCACAACATCCCCTGGCCGCGGTCGGCCGCGTGCTCCCGCAGGAAGGCTCCGGCATGAGCGGCGGCCTCCTCCTTCGTCGCGTACCAGGTGCCGTCCTCGGCGGCGCCGCGCGTTTCGTCCGCGCCTTCGCCCGTCCACGTCCAGCCGCCGGACGACGGGTCCTGTGCCAGTGAGGAGGTGCCGCCGAATAGTTCGAGCGCCGCGCCCGTCCGCGCTGCCGCGGGGCGGGGGACCGCGTCGGGCCACTTCTTGCGCGCGCCCTGCCGGGTGATGCCCCAGACCGCACCCATCTGCTCGTAACTCGCGCCGTAGGAGCCGGCTGTCGCCGCCGCGATCGCCGTCAGCCGCTTGATCTCCGTGTCCACCACCTTCCAGGCGGCGAGGACGGACAGAGTCACATCAACCGGGTCCGCCTCCCACATGCGGGCCTCGGACAGCCCCGACTCGCGGGAGCGAATGGCCGTTGCGAGCGGGTTGAGGGCATCAGTGAGCGCCTTCCCCAGCTCGGCCCGCTCTTCGGGAGTGATCTCAATCGAAGTCATGCGACAACTATAGTTACCGACATCAATCTTGACAACTTTGGTTTCCGTTCTGGCGATGGGGGGTTGGCCACGTGGAACTCCCACGGGTGCACCGCCCTCCGCGGGCTGTAAGACGCCTGCGGCGAACTGCCGGGTAAACGCCCACCCCTCACAGGTACCAGTCGTCGTCTTCGGTGCGCAGTGAACGTCCGAGGTAGTCCCGCAGGTTGCCCGCGACCCATCTGCGGTTGTCGCTCTCGTGCTCCCAGACGAACACGTCCTGACGCTCCGGCTTGCGCACGAAGGCGAACTGGTCGCCGCCTCCGTTGTCCCCGAAGAACAGGAGGGCGTCGAAGGACATGTACAGCTGGGCGAAAGTCGCGTCGGACCAGAAGAACCTGTTCTGCTCGACGATGCGGTCGATGGTCCACACGGTGTCCATGTGGGCGTGTCCGATCACCCCGTTGCTCTCAAGAAGCAGCTGCCTGAGCTCCGCCGGCAAGGTTTGCCCGAGCCGCACCTCGGCCTCGGCGAGTTCGGCTTCCTGAGCTGGCGCGCGGAAGCCCGCCTCGGGAAAGGCGTCCAGGGCTGTCTGTTTCCACATGGTCCGGAGCCTAGGGGGTGTGTTGAAAGTCCTGTGCGGTGCCCGCGGTGTTCGGTGCGTGCCCTCGGCGTGCCGGTCGAAGGTCCTCGTACTGGACGTACTTGGGTCTTCGGCCGGTGCGGCGAGGGTGCGTGCCGGGCGCCGTGGGTGCTGTGCGGGACTTTCAAAACACCCCCTAGGGGAGTCTGTCCGCCGTACGAGGCCCTGGCGGGCGGCGACCCGGCAGGCGCGTCATGGTGGTGTCTCGTTCTGAGACACCCACGTCCGCGGCTCACCCCTCAAGATCGGAAAGGGGTCCCGCCCTGTGCCGGCACGGTGCGATCCGCGTGCCCAGGTGCCTTCGCGTGCGGCCCCGACGCACGTGACGAATCCCCCGCCGAGTCGGCGGGCCTCTCGCTCCCCCTCCCGGCAGGCGCGGGCGCGCTCGGCCGCGAAGTCATCGACCCGACGGGCGCGCCGATGGGTGCCGCCGACGTCACCGTCACGGCCCTGGACACGCACCGCGTGACGGCCCGCGGCACGACCGACCCGTACGGCTTCTTCCTCGTGGCGCTGCCCCCCGGCCGCTACAGCCTCCTGATCGCGGCGGACGGGCTGCATCCGCACCAGGAGACGGTGGACGTCGTGGCCGGGACCGCGTCCGCCGCGGAGCGCGTCCAGCTGCAGCCGGCGCGCGTCATGGAGCTTCCGGCGCCCGGCACCTGGCTCTTCGACCCTCCGCACACGGCGATCCGCTTCATCGCGAAGCATGTGGGCATGGCCCGTGTGCACGGCCGCTTCGAGCGCTTCCAGGGCGGCATCCAGGTCTCCCAGGACATGGCCCAGACCCGCGTCCACGTCCGTATCGACGCGTCGAGCATCACCACCGGCAACATGACCCGCGACAACCACCTGCGCTCCGCCGACTTCCTCGACGTCGAACGCTTCCCGCACATCGAATTCAACAGCACCCGCTTCGCCTACCGCGGCGGCACCAAGTGGACCCTCCAGGGCTCCCTCACCATGCACGGCGTCAGCCGCTCGGTAGCCCTGGACACCACCTACCTCGGCACGGTCAACGGCGGCTACGGCGAGGAGCTCCGCTGCGCCGCCCTCGCCAAGGCGGAACTCCACCGCGAGGACTACACCCTCAACTGGCGCTCCATGCTGGCCCGCGGCATCGCAGTGGTCGGACCGACGGTCCAACTGGAACTGGACGTACAGGCGATGTACCGCACACACGACACTCCGACGCCGCCGGAGTAGCGACCTGGGACGTCATGGGGGCAGCTGGCGAAGGGTGCCGCCGCCGAGCGCGCCCGACTCCACGGATCAGCTGCCGGGCCGCCTGCCCCGCAGCCCGTCGAAGAGCACCGCCGTCAGCGCGTCCGCCAGAGCGGCCACCGGCAGGTCGCCTTCCGGGCGGTACCACTCGATCAGGGAGTTGACCGTGCCGAACAGGAGCCGGCTGATCAGGTGCGGGTCGATGTCGTCGCGTACGCCGCCCTCGGCCGCCGCACGGGTGACCAGGTCGGCGACCCGGTGGTCGAACTCGCGACGCCGTTCAAGGGCATGCTGCTCGACGGCGCTGTTGCCGCGGATACGCAGCAGCAGGGTGACGTAGGGGAGCTCGGCGGCGAGTACGTCGACGCTGCGGTGCACCACGTGCTCCAGGCGGGCGGTCGCCGTGGTGTCCGGGCCGGGGTCCTCGTCGAGCACGGCGAACAGGGCGTCCAGGGCCCGCCCGACGGCGAGGCCGAGGAGCTCTTCCTTGCCGGAGACGTGGTGGTAGATGCTCGACTTGCTCAGGCCGAGGCGGCGGGCGAGCTCCTCCATGCCGGTGCCGTCGTAGCCGCGTTCGTTGAAGACCACGACCGCGACCTCCAGCAGGGAGGCACGGTCGTAGGCGGGACGGTCGCGGCGGCCGACGGGGCCCTGCACAGGCGTTCTACTCACAGAACCATTGTGACAAGGCCGAGAGTCCCGTCCCCGCGGTCGCCGTTGATCACGGCTTGCGCAGGTCCTTGACCCGGTGGAGCTTGCCGAGCGAGCGCTCCAGGGTCTCCGGGTCGACGATCGTGACCTCCACGCTCACGCCGACGCCGTCCTTGACGCCCTGCGCGATGATCCGGGCCGCGGCCTCGCGCTGCTCGGCGCCGCTGTCGGCGCGGGCCTCGACGCGGACGGTCATGTGGTCCATCCGCTCGCGCCGCGTCAGTTGGAGCTGGAAGTGCGGGGCGACGCCGGGCGTGCGGAGCACGATCTCCTCGATCTGACTGGGGAAGACGTTCACCCCACGCAGAATGATCATGTCGTCGCTGCGGCCGGTGATCTTCTCGATACGGCGGAACGCGGGCCGCGCGGTGCCGGGCAGCAACCGCGTCAGGTCCCGGGTGCGGTAGCGGATGATCGGCAGCGCCTCCTTGGTGAGGGAGGTGAAGACCAGCTCTCCGTGCTCGCCGCCCGGCAGCACCTCTCCGGTGAACGGGTCGACGACCTCGGGGAGGAAGTGGTCCTCCCAGACGTGCAGTCCGTCCTTCGCCTCCACGCACTCCTGCGCCACGCCCGGGCCGATCACCTCGGACAGGCCGTAGATGTCGACGGCGTGGATGTCCATGCGCTCCTCGATCTCGCGGCGCATCTCCTCGGTCCACGGTTCGGCGCCGAAGATGCCGACCTCCAGGGAGGTGGAGCGCGGATCGACGCCCTGGCGCTCGAACTCGTCGAGGAGGGTGAGCATGTAGGAGGGGGTGACCATGATGATCTCGGGCCGGAAGTCCTGGATGATCTGCACCTGGCGTGCGGTCATGCCGCCCGAGGCGGGGATCACGGTGCACCCGGCCCGCTCGGCGCCGTAGTGCGCGCCGAGACCGCCGGTGAACAGTCCGTAGCCGTAACTGATGTGCACCTTGTGGCCCGGGCGGCCGCCTGCGGCGCGGATGGAGCGGGCGACCACGTCGGCCCACATGGAAATGTCGCTCTCCGTGTAGCCGACGACGGTCGGCCGGCCTGTGGTGCCGCTGGAGGCGTGGATGCGGCGGACGTCCGCCATGGGGACGGCGAACATGCCGAAGGGGTACGTGTCGCGCAGGTCGGCCTTGGTGGTGAAGGGGAACCGGGACAGGTCCTCCAGGGTCCGGCAGTCGTCGGGCTTGACTCCGGCCTCGTCGAACTTCCTGCGGTAGTGCTCCACGTTGTCGTACGCATGCCGCAGCGTCGCCCGCAGCCGCTCCAGCTGGAGTCCCCCGAGCTGCTCGGGCGTCATCCGCTCGCCGTCGTCCAGCAGCTCCGCGGGGAGCGGCTCTCCCCGGCGCGCTCCCGGGACCGCGGGGGCTGTCAGGTGGCTGCTCATGGCGACTCCTCTGTGCTTGTGTCCGCTGTCCCGATGTCCGCTGTCCCTGTGTCCTGTGTCCGCGTGCTTCGGACGCTACGGCTGCGTCCGCGGAACTCCGCGACCACCTCGTCGCCGCGTCGGACGCTCACGTCGTAGATGCCGCTGCGGCCGAACCGGGTGCGCACGCGCGCGGTGGCCACCAGGACGTCGCCCTCGTGCGCGGGGGCGACGAACTCGATGTCGGCTCCGGCCGCGACCGTCACGGGGCCATGGCTGTTGCAGGCACAGGCGAAGGCGGTGTCGGCGAGCAGGAACACGTAACCGCCGTGGGCGATCCCGTGGCCGTTGACCATTTCCGGCGTCACCGTCATCCGGAGCGCGGCGGTCCCCTCGCCGTGCTCAAGGAGCTCCATGCCCAGAGCGCGGGACGCCTTGTCGGCAGCGAACATCGCCTCCGCGGGGCCGGGTCCCGGAGGGTTCGGCTCCCCGGAAGCGGACGTCCTGTCAGTGGGCTGTGCCACTCTGTTCACCACCTTGTGAGCCGACCGAACATTCGGTTAGCGTGCGGCACGGCCAAGTAATCCAGCATCACCACTGCCTGTCAAGAGGTGGATCCGCATGCCCGACGACTACCCCGAGTGCCCTGAATTCCTGCCTCGCGAGGAGCCCGCCCGTGCCTGACGAGGTCTATCTCATCGACGGTGCCCGCACCCCGCAGGGCCGCTACGGCGGAGCGCTGGCCGGCGTACGCCCCGACGACCTGGCCGCCCTCGTCGTGGGCGAGGCTGTCCGCCGCTCCGGCATACCGGCCGACGCCGTGGACGAGGTGATCCTGGGCGCCGCCAACCAGGCGGGAGAGGACAACCGGGACGTGGCCCGTCTGGCCGCCCTGCTGGCCGGGCTTCCGCACACCGTCCCCGGCTACACCGTCAACCGGCTCTGCGCCTCGGGTCTGACGGCCGTGGCGAGCGCTGCGCAGGCGATCCGGTGCGGCGAAGCGGACCTGGTGGTCGCGGGCGGAGTGGAGTCCATGACGCGGGCTCCCTGGGTGATGGCCAAGCCCGGCACTCCCTGGGCCAAGCCGGGAGAGGTGCACGACACCTCGCTGGGCTGGCGCTTCACCAACCCGCGCTTCACCGCCGCCGACCGGGCCGTGCCCGCGGACGCCGGCGGCGAGACGGCCAAGGTGACCCTGTCGATGGGGGAGACGGCCGAAGAGGTCGCCGCGCTGGACGGCATCACCCGCACCGAGTGCGACGCGTTCGCACTGCGCAGCCACCGGCGGGCCGTCGCCGCCCAGGAAGCCGGCCGCTTCGACCGGGAGATCGTGCCGGTCCCGGTCAAGGGCGGCGAGGTCACCCGCGACGAGGGCCCCCGCCCGGGCGCGAGCCTGGAGAAGCTGGGAGCGCTGCGCACCGTCTTCCGCGACGGGGGTGTCGTCACGGCGGGATCCGCCTCGCCGCTGTCCGACGGTGCCGCGGCGCTTGTGGTGGCGAGCGCGGCGGCCGTCAGGCGCCATGGGCTGACACCGCGTGCGCGGATCGTCGCCTCCGCCTCGGCGGGAGTCCAGGCCCACCTGATGGGCCTCGGCCCGGTCCCCGCCACGGAGAAGGCCCTCGCCCGCGCCGGATGGGAGACCGGCGACGTGGACGCGATCGAGCTGAACGAGGCCTTCGCCGCGCAGGCACTGGCGGTCATACGACGCCTCAAGCTCGACGAGGAGAAGGTCAACGCCGACGGTGGCGCCATCGCCCTCGGTCACCCGCTCGGCTGCTCGGGCGCCCGCATCCTGCTCACCCTGCTGGGGCGACTGGAGCGCGAGGACGCCCGACGCGGACTCGCGGCCCTGTGCGTGGGCGTCGGACAGGGTGTCGCGATGCTAGTGGAGCGCGTGTGACTCCTCCCCCCGGAAGCGATCCGCGGAGGCGAGGGCTTGCCCGCACAGGGGGACCTCGTCGTATCATTGACCGAACGAATGGTCGGTAGGGAAGTTGGTTTCGATGGCCACCACACAATCCAGTGCGTCACCCTCCGCGCCGTCCGCCGACGACGCCGAGCCGGAGCTCCAGCAGCACTTCGACGCGACGATCGCGCGGGACCAGCGGATCGAGCCACGGGACTGGATGCCGGAGGGCTACCGCAAGACGCTCGTACGACAGATCGCGCAGCACGCGCACTCGGAGATCATCGGCATGCAGCCGGAGGGCGACTGGATCACCCGGGCGCCTTCGCTGCGCCGCAAGGCGATCCTGTTCGCGAAGGTCCAGGACGAGGCCGGGCACGGGCTGTACCTGTACTCGGCGGCCGAGACGCTGGGTGCCGACCGCGCAGACCTCACCGAGCGGCTGATCGAGGGCCGGCAGAAGTACTCGTCGATCTTCAACTATCCGACCCGCAGCTTCGCCGACGTCGGCGTGATCGGCTGGTTCGTCGACGGCGCGGCGATCTGCAACCAGGTGCCGCTGTGCCGCAGCTCGTACGGGCCCTACGCACGGGCGATGGTGCGCGTCTGCAAGGAGGAGTCGTTCCACCAGCGCCAGGGCTACGAGCTGCTGATGACGATGATGCGCGGCACCGAAGCCCAGCGCGCCATGGTCCAGGACGCGGTCGACCGCTGGTGGTGGCCCTCGCTGATGATGTTCGGCCCGCCCGACGGCGACTCGCCCAACTCGGCCCGCTCCATGGCCTGGAAGATCAAGCGGCACAGCAACGACGAGCTGCGTCAGCGCTTCGTCGACATGACCGTGCCGCAGGCCGCGAAGCTGGGCGTGACGCTGCCCGACCCGGAGCTGCGCTGGAACGAGGAGCGCGGCCGCCATGACTTCGGCACCCCCGACTGGTCCGAACTGCAGCGGGTGATCAGCGGCGACGGGCCGTGCAACACGGAGCGCGTCGCGCGGCGCAGGACCGCGCACGAGGAAGGCGCCTGGGTGCGCGAGGCGGCCACCGCCCACGCGGCCAGGCAGAGCAAGCGACGTGAGGAAGGCGCGGTGGCATGAGCGACACCGAGAGCAGAGACACCAAGAGCGCCGAGGGCACCGGCGCCGACAGCACGAAGAAGGAATGGCCGCTGTACGAGATATTCGTGCGCGGCAAGCGCGGTCTCAACCACGTCCACGTCGGCTCGCTGCACGCGGCCGACGACCGGATGGCGCTCACCCACGCCCGCGACCTGTACACGCGGCGCAACGAGGGCGTGAGCATCTGGGCGGTGCGCTCGGAGCACATCGCCGCCTCCACGCGCGACGAGAAGGACCCGTTCTTCGCGCCGAGCGCCGACAAGGTCTACCGCCACCCCACGTTCTACGACATCCCCGACGACGTCCCCCACATCTAGGAGCAGGGCATGAGCGACGACCACGTCTACCTCTCCCTCGCCGAGGGGCACGACGACGGCAGCGACGCCCGATGGGCGTTCGGCACCGGCTTCGAGGACCCGCTGCACGGCGTCGACACCGGCGTGCCCGAGGGCATCGACACCGCCGAACTCGTCGCGACCTGCCTGGCGCTCGGCGACGACGCCCTGGTCTCGGCGCAGCGCCTCGCCGAGTGGTGCACACGGGCGCCGGAGCTGGAGGAGGAGGTGGCGCTCGCCAACATCGGGCTCGACCTGCTGGGCCAGGCCCGGCTGCTGTACGCACGCTGCGGCCAGGCCGACGGCACCGGCCGCGACGAGGACGCGTACGCCTACTTCCGTGACGCCGCCGACTTCCGCAACGTCCGCCTGGCCGAACTCCCGGTCGGTGACTTCGCGTTCTCGATCGTGCGGCTGCTGGTGCTGTCCAGCTGGCGTCTGGCCCACTTCGAGCGGCTCACCGCGTCCGGCGACCCGGTGCTCGCCGCGATCGCCGCCAAGGGCGTCAAGGAACTGACGTATCACCGCCAGTACGCCGCCGAGTGGGCCGTGCGGCTCGGTGACGGCACGGCCCAGTCGCACCGCCGGATGGTGACCGCACTCGATCAAGTCGCGCCGTATCTGGGCGAGTTGTTCGCCGCCTGCGACGTCCGGGACGAGGTGACGGCAGTCCTGCGCCAGGTCACCGAGGCCGCCGGGCTGCCCCTGCCCACGAGCACGACCCTGCCGGGACAGGGCAGGAACGGCGACCGCACCGAGCATCTCGCCCCGCTGCTGGCCGAGTTGCAGAGCGTCGCCCGCGCACACCCGGAGGCGACATGGTGACCGCCCTGCCCCGCACGGACCTCCGGCGCGCCCGGCACATCGCCGAGCAGGTGCCCGACCCCGAGCTGCCCATGCTCACCCTGGCCGACCTGGGCGTGCTGCGCGACGTCGAGGTCACGGCGGACGGCACGGTCGTCGCGAGCCTGACCCCCACCTACTCCGGCTGCCCGGCGATGGCCGAGATGCGCGCGGACGTCTCGGCGCGGCTGCGGACGGCCGGCTTCGACCGCGTCGAGATCCGCACCGTCCTCGACCCGCCGTGGACCACCGACTGGATCACGGCACAAGGCCGCCGCAGGCTCGCCGAGCACGGCATCGCACCGCCCGGCCCCGCGCCCCGGCGCCCGTCCGGGCCCGTGCCCCTCGACCTCTCGCCCACCCGCCGTACGGTGCCCTGCCCGCAGTGCGGCTCGGCGGACACCGAGGAGACCTCGCGCTTCGCCGCCACGTCCTGCAAGGCCCTGTGGCGCTGCCGCACCTGCCGCGAGCCGTTCGAGTACGTCAAGGAGATCTGATGGAAGACCTGCTGGCCCCGGCCGCCCGCGCACAGGCCGCGGCCCGGCGCACCCGCCGCCCGGCCTTCCACACGCTCCGGGTGGCCGCGGTGCGGCGGCTGTGCGAGGACGCGGCCGCCGTCAGCTTCGAGGTGCCCGGCGAACTGGCCGAGGAGTTCGCCTTCGCGCCCGGGCAGTCGCTCACGCTGCGGCGCGAGATCGACGGGCGCGACGAGCGGCGCTCGTACTCGATCTGCTCCCCGGCCGGCGCCGAGCCCCGCATCGGAGTGAGGGTGGTTCCCGGCGGCCTCTTCTCCTCCTGGCTGGTCCACGACGTGCGCCCCGGCGACAGTGTCGAAGTGATGGCCCCCACCGGCGCGTTCACACCCGACCCGAGCACGCCCGGCCACCACGTCCTCATCGCGGCCGGCAGCGGCATCACCCCGATGGTGTCCATCGCCGAGTCCGTCCTCGCCGCCGACTCCCGCTCCCGCGTCACCCTCTTCTACGGCAACCGGCGCACCGACACGGTGATGTTCGCCGACGAACTCGCCGACCTGAAGGACGAGTACCCCACCCGGTTCCAGCTGGCGCACGTCCTGTCCCGCGAACCGCGCGAGGCCGAGCTGCTCACCGGCCGTCTCGACAGCGACCGCCTGGCCGCACTCATCGACGGCCTGGTCGACGTGGACAGCGCCGACCACTGGTGGCTGTGCGGCCCGCACGGCATGGTCCGCGACGCGCAGACGCTCCTGGCCGGGCTCGGCGTGCCCCGCGACCGGGTGCACCAGGAGCTGTTCTACGCCGACGACGAGCCCGTGCAGCCCGTACGCCACAAGGACGCGTCCGTGGACGGCCCCGTCAGCCAGGTCACCCTCACCCTTGACGGCCGCTCCACCACCTCCGCGCTCTCCCGGGCCACCACGATCCTCGACTCCGCCACCCGCCTCCGCCCGGACATGCCCTTCGCCTGCAAGGGCGGCGTCTGCGGCACCTGCCGCGCCCTGGTCACCGAGGGCGAGGCCGACATGCGCCGCAACTACGCCCTCGAACCCGCCGAGGTCGACGCGGGTTACGTCCTGACCTGCCAGACCTTCCCCGTCTCGGACACACTGACGGTCGACTTCGACAGCTGAGAGAGACAAGGACGACCGCCCGTGACGCTCACCGATCCCGGCCGCATCCGTCTGTTCGTCACCAGCCACGGCCCGGCCGACGCGCCTGTCCTGCTGCTGGTGCACGGCTGGGGCGGCGACGGGCGCGAGTGGGCGCCGCACGCCGAGGCGCTGGCTGAGCGGTTCCGGGTCGTCGTACCGGATCTGCGCGGGCACGGCCGCTCCGAGGTCCCGGCGGACGGCCATACGCCGCTGGAGATGGCCGGGGACCTGGCCGCGCTCCTCGCCGCGCTCGGCGCCGGGCCCGCGGTCGTCGTCGGACACTCGATGGGTGGCCAGGTGGTGAATCTGCTCGCCGTCCATCACCCGGAGCTGGTCCGGTCGGTCGTCGCACTGGACCCCGCGCACGGCGCGCACGGCACCGAGGTCGACGGGATCCCCGCCCGGCTCGCCGAGTACCGCGAACACGGCGCCCGCGCGGCGGCCGACTTCGTGGACGGGGCCTTCTCGCCCGACGCCCCGCCCGGCCTGCGGACCGCCCACGTCCGCACCATGCTCGGCACCCCCGACCACGTCGTCGCCCAGGCGTACGCGGGCATGTACACCGACCGCGGCGCGGTGGGCGTCCGCCCGCACAGCGAGGCGTACCTGCGCCGCCGCCCGCAGCCCGCGCTCACGGTGTGGACCTCGCCCGAGGCCGCCGGATGGGAGCGCGGCACCCTGCACGCGCCCGGCTCGCGCGTGGACCACTGGCCCGGCACCGGCCACTACCTGCACGAGGAGCACCCTCGGCGCACCATCCAACTCATCGACGACTGGGCAGCGGACCGACCCGGCCGAGGGAACGGCTAGGGGGGCTTGAAAGTCCCCCACAGCACCCGCGGCGCCCGGCATGCACCCTCGCCGCACCGGCCGAAGCTGCAAGTACGTCCAGTACGAGGGCCTCCGTCCGGCACGCCGAGGGCACGCACCGAACACCGCGGGCACCGCACAGGACTTTCAACACACCCCTAGTCGGACAGCAGACGCTCCTGGTGGCGAGGCGGAGTCCCCTCGTGCCAGGGGACGACCTCGCCGAAACGGACGAGTTCGCCGTACGTCGAGGGGTCGACGCGCTCGGACAGCAGCAGGTCGAGCACGGGAATCGCGGCCCGCGCCGGGGTCTGCGCATGGCTGAAGTCGGCGAACCAGGGCCGCGAGAGCGGGGTGTCCACGAGCCCGGGGCACACCGCCGCGATCAGCGTGTCCTGGGTCAGATCGGTGGCCCGGCGCTCGGCCGCGACCGCCCGTACGGCGGCCACCTGGGCGACCTTGGACGGGACGTTGATCCACTGCGGCCAGCCCAACTCCTCGGACGTGCCCGCCTCCACGGCGGCGCGCCAGGACTCGACGACCTTCTCCACCTCATCGAGGGAGGCGCCGTCGAACAGGGGCCGCAGTGGAGGTTCGAGATGGCCGAGGGTGCCCAGCGAACTGGCCACAACGAGCAGCCGCCCACCGGGACGCAGCACCGGGCCGAACGAGCGGAGCACCGCGTGCGCTCCGCCGTTGGCGACGCCGATGAACGCGTCGGCCTGCTCGGCCTGCGGCCGGTCGGGCGTCAGCATGGCGCTCGCATTGGACACCACGATGTCCACTCCGCCGTAACGCGCCCGGAGTTCGTCGGCCGTCCGGGCCACCGCGTCGGCGTCGGAGACGTCGAGCGCCCGGCCCTCGACGCGGCTTCGGGTGGTGGGAGCCGCGGCGACACGTGCCGCGGCGTCCGCGACACGCCGGGCGTCGCGGCCAGTGAGCAGGACCAGGTCGTCCGGCCCCATCCGGGCCGCCAGCCCCTCGACGAGAGCGAAGCCCAGACCCTGGTTGGCGCCGGTGACAAGAGCGATGCGTGCAACAGTCATGACCACCACGGTAGGAACCGGTTGGCCATGCGTCCAACGAAAGTTGCTCACCTCTGGTATGCGTAAAGCTCATGGACTTCACCGATGTCTCGCTCGTCGCGCTCCGCGTCTTCCGTGAGGTGGCCGAACGGGGCACGCTCACGTCGGCCGCTGCGGCACTCGGGTACACCCAGTCCGCGGTGTCCCGACAGATCGCCTCGCTGGAACGGGCAGCCCGGGCACCGCTGTTGGAGCGACGCCGTGACGGAGTGCGGCTGACCGACGCCGGACACATCGTGCTGCGCCGCGCGGTGACGGTGCTCGACCAGATCGACGCCACAGCCCGCGAACTGGCCGGGCTGCCCGCCGGAGCGGGGACCGTGCGGCTCGGCTGGTTCGCCAGCGCGGGCGCCGTCCTACTGCCGCGGGCCGTCGCCGCGCTGCGCCGCAGCCACCCCGCCATCACCGTCACCACCCGGGAGGGCAGCACACCGGCCCTGATCCGTGCGCTGCGCGCGGGCACGCTGGACCTCGCGCTGCTGGCGTCGATGCCGCCCTTCCGCCCGCTCGACACACAGTCGCCGCCACTGACCGTGCAGACCCTCGCCGAACGCACCCTGTGCCTGGCCGTGCCCGTCGGCCATCCCCTCGCCGCGCACGACGTCGTCGACGTCACCGAACTCCGTGGCCAACGCTGGATCGCCGGCGCCTCCTCCGGCGACGAGCGGCTGATGGGCGTCTGGCCCGGCCTCGACGAGCGGCCCGTGATCGCTCACACGGCCCGCGACTGGCTGGCCAAGCTCAACCTCGTCGCGGCCGGCTGCGGCCTGACCACGGTCCCGGCCTCCCTCGTGTCCGCCGCCCCGTCCGGCGTACGCATCCTGACCGTCCGCGGCGGCCCCAGGGAGCTCCGCCGCCTCGTCCTGGCCCGCCTCCCGCGCCCCCTCCCGGAACCGGCCGCCCGGCTGGCCGAGGCGCTGCGCGCCGCGGCGGCGGAGGTGCACGCGCCGGACTAGGCAGCAGGAGGTCCGCTTCTCGTGGGCAAGCCCTCTGCGCAGGTGCGGTAGGGTTCACCTGCACGATCACGCGGGAAACCGCGGGTGAACGCACCGGGACGTGGCGCAGCTTGGTAGCGCACTTGACTGGGGGTCAAGGGGTCGCAGGTTCAAATCCTGTCGTCCCGACTTGCGGAAACCGCAGGTACAGAGGCTGCTTCGGAGTGATCTGAAGCAGCCTCTTCGGCGTTCTGGCGGGGCCGCCTGAGTCAGGTCAGGGTGCGATCGGCAGTTGGCGCTTGTGCTCGGTGAGCCGGTAGCGGTGCACGATCGACCGGAAGACCGTCTCGCTCACCTCCCTGCCCTCCAGGAAGTCCCCGATGTCGTCGTACGTCACCCCGAGCACGTCCTCGTCGGGCTTGCCCGGGGCGAGGGTCTCCAAGTCGGCGGTGGGGGTCTTCCACACCAACTCGTCCGGAGCGCCCAGCAGTTCGGCCAGGGCCCGCACCCGGCGCTTGGTCAGTCCCGCGAGCGGTACGACATCCGCCGCGCCGTCGCCGTACTTGGTGAAGAAGCCCGACACGGCCTCGGCCGCATGGTCGGTTCCCACCACCAGGCCGTTGTACGCGCCCGCGACGGCGTACTGCGCGATCATCCGCTGCCGTGCCTTGATGTTGCCGTGCACGAAGTCCTCGTGCCCGGCGTCGCGGAAGACCACCCCGCCGGCCCGGCTCGCTTCCAGCGCGGCGTCGCTCGCGGGCCTGATGTCCACGGTCAGCACCTGGTCGGCGCAGATGAAGTCGAGGGCGAGCTGCGCGTCCTTCTCGTCGGCCTGGACCCCGTAGGGCAGGCGCATGGCGTAGAACGTCGCGTCGTGCCCGGCGGCGCGGGCCTGCTCCACGGCGAGCTGGCACAGCCGCCCGGCGGTCATGGAGTCAACGCCGCCGCTGATCCCCAGGACCAGGCAGCGCAGATCCGTCGACAGCAGCCGCTCGGCGAGGAAGTCCACCCTGCGCCGGGTCTCCGCCTCGCCGTCGAAGGTCTCGGACACCTGCAGGTCCCGGGCGATGTCGCGCTGCACGGCGATGGACACGGGATCGCTCACGGCGGCTCCTCATACTCGGTCGTGGCAGGCAAGCGTGAAACGCGCCCGGACGGCGGTGTATCAAGGGCGCCACGCCTGCCCCGATGCGCACTCCGGTGCCGCCGAGTCTAGGCCGTCCCATCTGCTCCTTCACCGTGATCTCGCTCTCGCGCCGGAGGGGCCCCGAGGTGCCGTCGGCGGGAAAACGCTTGGACGCCGCGGGCGTCGCCGCGGGACACTGCAAGTCCTGGCCTGCCCGTGCCCGCGAGGTCACGGAGGCGACGGGACCTCCCCGCAACAGCATGCGGCGGGCTCTCGTACGACAGGTCGGGATGACGACACCGGGGGGTGGGGGATGGGATCGCCCGAAGCGCGCGAGGCTTCGCCGGGCCGGGGCTCGGTGCTCCTCGCGCTTCGTTATTACGGACGGGAGTTGGCCCGGCTGAGGCGTCTTACGGTGCCCGCGATGCTGCTGCCGGCACTCGGCAACATCGGTCTCAACTACATCGCGCCGCTGGTGGTCGCGAAGCTGGTCGGCCGCATCGCCGGCGACTCCGGTGTCGGCATCGCTTCGACACTGCCGTACGTCCTCGGTTTCGGCGGTGTCCTGCTGCTCGCCGAGGCGGTGTGGCGCATCGGCCTGCACTTCCTGAACCGTCTCGACGCCCACGGGATCGAGCACCTGTACGTGATCGGGATGGACGAACTGTTCGCCAAGGACGCCGCGTTCTTCCACGACAACTTCGCCGGGTCGCTGACCAAACGGGTGCTCAGCTTCGCCTCCCGCTTCGAGGACTTCATCGACACGCTGGCCTTCCAGGTGGTGGGCAGCTTCGTTCCGCTGGTGTTCGGGTCGGTGGTGCTGTGGCGCTACGAACCGCTCCTCGTACTCGGGCTCGTGGCGATGATCGCGCTGACGGCGCTGTGCGTGGTGCCGCTGATCCGCCGCCGCCAGGCACTCGTCGACCGGCGCGAGGAGGCGATCGCCCGGGTGTCCGGCCATGTGGCCGACAGCCTCATGAACATGGACACGGTCCGGGCGTTCGCCGCCGAGCAGCACGAGGCAGCCGAACACCGCTCGCGGGTCGCGACGTCGCGGAGGCTCACGCTCAGGTCGTGGGACTACGGCAACCTGCGCATCGACACGGTGGTCGCGCCGCTGTCCGTGCTCACCAACGCGCTGGGGCTGCTGCTCGCGGTCGCACTGGGCGGCGGCGAGCACGGCGTGGAGGCGGTCGTGGTCGCCTTCACGTACTACACCAACGCGACGCGGATCATGTTCGAGTTCAACCAGATCTACCGACGCTTGGAGAGCTCTATGACGGAGGCGGCACAGTTCACCGAACTGCTGCTGACACCGCCGAGCGTCCTCGACCCGCCGTCGCCGGAGCCGCTGCTGTCCCGGCCCGCCGACGTCCGCTTCGAGCAGGTGACCTTCGCCCACGCGGGCGCCGAACCGCTCTTCGAGGGCCTGGACCTGGCGGTGCCCAGCGGGGCGAGGATCGGTCTCGTCGGCCGTTCCGGCGGGGGCAAGACCACACTGAGCCGGCTGCTGCTGCGGATGACGGACATCGACGCCGGCCGGATCCTGATCGGCGGTCAGGACATCAGCAGGCTGCGCCAGGCCGACCTGCGCAGCCTGATCGCCTATGTGCCGCAGGACCCGGCGATGTTCCACCGCACGCTGCGGGACAACATCGCGTTCGCCCGGCCGGGCGCCACCGACGCCGAGATCCGCCGCGCGGCCGACGCGGCGCATGTCTCGGAGTTCGCCGACGCGCTGCCGGACGGCTTCGACACCATGGTGGGCGAGCGCGGCATCAAGCTCTCCGGCGGGCAGCGTCAGCGGGTCGCCCTCGCCCGGGCAATCCTGCGCGACGCGCCGATCCTGCTCCTCGACGAGGCGACCAGCGCCCTGGACTCCGAGAGCGAGCTCCTCGTCCAGGAGGCGCTGTGGCGGCTCATGGACGAGCGGACCGCGCTGGTGGTGGCCCACCGGCTGAGCACGGTCGCCACCATGGACCAACTCGTCGTCCTCGACCGCGGACGCATCATCGAGCAGGGCACCCATCAGGAACTCCTCGCCTCGGACGGCGCCTACGCGAAGCTATGGCAGCACCAGTCGGGCGGCTTCCTCGACGACAGCCCGGCCGGGGCCGACCTGCACTGAGCGCGGCGGACCCAACGGCCCTGCGGCGTCCAGGACTTGGGAGCGTGTATCACCTCGGCCCTGAAGTCCGGAGGCTGTCGGCAGAAGCCAGTGGGGAGCAGGAGACGACGGTATTCTCCTGCCAGTGGTTGGCGCGACGGGGGCAGGTCGACATGCGGTTCATCTTCGTCCACGGGACTGGTGTGCGGCGCGAGCGCTACGAGAAGCTGGCCGACCTGGTGTCCACTGGACTGAGGGCCCGGCTGCCCAAGGCCGAACTGGAGTCGGTCTACTGGGGAGACGCGCATGGCGCCGAACTGAGCGCGGGCGGCGCATCCGTCCCGGGCGCCGACCGGGTGCGCGGAGCCGAGGGTGCCGGCAGCCCGCTCGACGAGGAGACCGCCGTCTGGGCCCTCCTGCTCGCCGATCCGCTCTGCGAACTGAGAGTACTGGCCGAGTGCGCAGCCGCATCCGAGGACGAGTTGGAGGCGCCCGGCGTCAGGGGCGTGGGCAGCCAAGTCGCGGAGCGGATCGATGAGTTGACAGCCGACATGGCTCCGAGCGGTGAGTTCGCGCTGCTGTTTGAAGCCACCGGCCTGGCAGGCAGCTACCCGTCGGCAGTCGAACAGGTCGCCGTATCCGCCGAGTTCGCGGATGCGTGCGGCGCCGTGGCCGATGCGCCCGGGCTGAGTGAACTCGTCTCCGCGACCGCACGGGCCGTGGTCGCCGGCGCGCTCGCCGGGGCGGGCGACGAAGCGTGGTGCACCGGGGACGAACGCGACAAGCTCGTCGATCTCGTCGTCGCCCGGCTCGGCGGCACCGGACGCTTCCCCGGCGGCCGTGCCGCGGCCGTGCTGGGCGCCCTCGCCCTGCGGCTGACGACCCAGCCGGCGCTGGACCACTGGAGGACACCGCTGACCGCCCGTGCGGTGCCGGCGCTCGGTGACATCCTGCGCTACCAGGCGAGAGGCGGGCCGCTGCGCGACCACCTGGAACGCGTGATCACGTCGAGCCCCGAACCCGCGGTGGTCATCGGTCACAGCCTGGGCGGGATCGCCCTGGTGGACCTCTGTGCCCTCGCCGCCATCGGACAGACCGCCACGCCCCGGCCGCACCTGCTGGTGACGGTCGGCTCCCAGGCGCCCTTCCTCCACGAACTCGGCGCGCTCACCGGGCTCCCACCCTCGGCCGGACTGCCACCCGGCTTTCCGCGCTGGCTCAACATCTACGACCGCAAGGACCTGCTCGCCTACCGGGCCGAGCCCGTCTTCCCCGGCGATCCCAGAGTCACCGACCACGAAGTCAGCAGCCGGCAGCCCTTCCCGCTCAGCCACAGCGCCTACTGGAAGCTCGATGCGGTGTACCACCGGATCGTGGAGGAGACCGAGGCGTCGACGTGAGCGCGTCCGACGCGTTTGACGTGTCCGATGACGTGCCCGATCCGATCGATCCGCGACGGGTGTTCGCGCTCGTCGTCGGCATCGAGTCCTACGGGATCAGCCCCACCTGGGACCTGCCCGGAGCGGCACGGGACGCCGTGCGCTTCGCCGACTGGCTCACCGCCGACACAGGCGTCCCCGAGGATCAAGTGCACCTCCTGCTGGCCCCGTTGGAACGGACCCGGCCGGATCTGGAAGGCCGGACCTACCGCGAACCCAGCAAGGACCGGGTCGAGCGACTCCTCTTCAAGGAACTGCCCGACTGCGACGGTGACCTGCTCTGGATCTACTGGGCCGGGCACGGCTATCTCGACCACACACACCAGATGCTGCTCCCTTACGCGGACGCGACCCGCGACTGGACCACTCATCTCAATCTGGAAGCGACGCTGCGCTGGTGGAAGTCGGCAGGCCCGGCCGACGGCCGCTTCCGCCGGCAGATAGCCATCGGCGACGCCTGCCGGGTCGACTCCCGAGCCGCCAGGAAACTCACCTTCGGAAACAACGGCTACGGGGCCAGACCGCCCGATCCGCGCCGACGCCAGTTCACCCTGTATGCCTCGCACGCCGGCGAACTCGCGCAGAACCTCGCCGACCGCGGTGCCGGCCAGTTCACCGACACGCTTCTGCGCCGGCTGAAGGGGACCACGCTGGAGCAGAGCGTCCACGGACTGGTGGGCATCGCCCGCTCCGTGCAGGCCGACCTGCGAGAGCTGCGGGCACGCGGACTCGCATGGCAGCACCCGCAGTTCGTCATCGACCGCGACTGGAGCGGATCCACCATCCTCGGCGAGCGCTGGACGGATCCGCACACGGCCGGGCCCGGGGCGCCGCGCCTCGACCAGCCGGCCTGGGACGAACTGGCACCGCTGCTGCGCGCCCCGGACGTCCCCGCCCACACCTACGACGCCTACCGATGGGCTTTCGAGATCACCGGCTGCGCCTTTCCGGCCCACCGGGGCCTGCCGCCCGGCGGACTGGCAGGCATCGCCCACGACCTCGACGCACGGCAGGGCCGCCGACCGGACATGCCCTTGACCCTGCCCTTCGTACAGCTCCTCGCGAGGCGCTCGGCCGACGCCCAGTGGGCGCGAGAGGCGGCTGCCTGGGTCGAGAGGACCCGCTCACGCCTGGGGGCCGCCCCCGTTCCCGTACCGCCGGGGCCGGATCCGGAGGTCGTAGCCCTGCATCTGAGGCTGGAGCCCGACGCCGAACACGACGGCGTGCACTGGGCGCGCATGTGGCTCCACCGCGACGGGCGCTTCGAGGCCGTAGCCGAATCGGAGCGGCCGCTGACGATGGTGGAGATACGGCAGGAGCTGGCCCGGTACCTGCTGACGGCATCCGCGCAGGAGGTGCGACGCATCGAGTTCCACCTGCCGTTCCGGCTCCTCGAGGAGGAGTTCGAATGCTGGCGGCTGCCCATCGGCAGGCGCGGCAAGCCGGTCGAACTCGGCTGCCACTTCGAGGTGGTGGTGCGCTGTCCGGACGAGCGCGACGGTGTGGCGGGCGCGCTCTGGCACCGCAAGTGGCAGTGGTTCAAGGCCCATGGAGGGCACGACCCCGAGGCGGTCGTCGAACTGGCCGACGAGGCGGTCTCCGAGACACTGGGTACGGTCCTGCAGGCTACCGAACCGCCGGTCTGCGTGCTGGCCGACGTGTCCCGCCAGCGGCTGCTGGACGCCCTCGACGCGGTGCTCGACGCGGGCGTCCCGATCGCGGTGTGGCGGCGGCGCGGCCCCGGCCGGGGCGGGCTCGGAGCCGAGCTGGCCGACGAGAAGAAGGGCCTGGACGTGCGCCAACTCCCGGCCCTGCTGCGGAAGTCGAGAATTCCGCGCCCCGGCGCTTCGGCCGAGGGAGCGTGTCCGTCCCCCTATCCTCTGGCCCTGATGTGGGACGACCCCGAGCGTGTACCCGAGAGGCGGCCGCTGTCATGACGGCGAAGGACTGGTGGATCTACGACGGGGCCGGAAGTGCCGAGTCCAGGAGGGCCAGATTGGCCGAACAGGCCCCACCCTGGCGGGAGTTCAGGGGAGTCCCGGATCCCGAGTACCGGCCTCCGGGGCTCGACGACGACGCCTGGCGGGAGTCGTGGCGGCGCGGCGCGGGATACGTACCGGACCTCGCGGAACAGGAAGCCGTCAACACGGCCCTGTACCTGCGCCGCCCGCTGCTGGTCACGGGCAAGCCCGGCGTCGGCAAGTCCACGCTCGCGTACAGCATCGCCGCGGACCTGGAACTCGGCCCCGTGCTGCACTGGCCCATCACCAGCCGCAGCACCCTGCGCGACGGGCTCTACCAGTACGACGCCATCGGCCGCCTCCACGACGCCAACCTGCGCAACCTGGGGCGGACGGCCAGGACTCCGGTCGACCCGTCCCTCGCGCCCTACCTCCGCCTCGGTCCCCTGGGGACCGCACTGCTCCCGCAGGAGCGGCCCCGGGTGCTGCTCGTCGACGAGATCGACAAGAGCGACATCGATCTGCCCGGCGACCTGCTCACGGTGTTCGAGGAGGGGGCTTTCGAGATTCCCGAACTGGCGCGGGTCGCGGCGCAGGAGCCGCAGGTGCGCATCGGCACCCACGACGACTCCGAGGCCCGCGCCCTGGTGAGCCGTGGGCGGGTGCGGTGCATGTCGTTCCCCGTGGTCGTCCTCACCAGCAACGGGGAACGGGACTTCCCGCCGCCGTTCCTGCGCCGGTGCATCCGGCTGCACCTGGAGCCGCCGGGCGCGGAGAAACTGACGCAGATCGTGCGGCGGCGGCTGCGGCTGGGCGAAGAGGAGAGCGAGCGCCACCGCGATCTTGTCGAGGCCTTCGTCGAGCGGCGGCTGGACGGCGACCTGGCGACCGACCAGCTCCTCAACGCCGTACAACTCCGTCTGAAGGGCGCATGGTCCGACACCGCCGATCAGGACCGGTTCCTGGAGACGGTTCTCCAGCGGCTCACCGGCCCGACCTCCGTCTAAAGGGCCCGGCCATGCTGGAGGAACTGCGCGCCGCACTGCAGGAGTCGGGTGTCGAGGCCGGCCCGGAGGAACTCGCCGACATCCTGTGGCTGGCCGAGCGGGTCGGCGCCGGTGCCGGGCCGTCGCGCAGCGCCGGGGACGGGCAGCCGGCCACGGGGGAGCAGCAGACACCGCTCCCGGCGCGGCAGGGCGCGCCGAACGCGGGCGCGTCCCGCTCCGGCGTGCGCCACTACAGCCCCGCGGCCGACGAGGAGGACGAGGCGGGCACGGCGCGCGGCGAAGCCGTCCGGGTGCGCCGGGCCAAGGCGCTGGACAACTCCCTCGCGCTGGTGAAGGCGCTGCGTCCACTCGGCAGGAGAACCGTCACCGGAGTCACCGGAACCGAACTCGACGAGGACCGCACCGTCACCGCCAGCGTCGAGCAGCGCATGATGACGCCGGTCCTGAAGCCACGCCGCGACCGTTGGCTCGACCTCGCGCTGGTCGTCGACACCCACCACTCCATGCTGCTCTGGCACGACCTGGTCGCCGAGCTGAGCCACGCCCTCGCCCGCTCGGGCGTCTTCCGCGACGTCCGCACCTGGTTCCTCGGCGGCACGGACGGCGCGAGCACCCCATACGTCGCCTCGGCGCGGGGCGGCGAGCCGCGCAGGCCCCAGGAGGTCGCCGACCCCACCGGCCACCGGCTCATCGTGGTCGTGACGGACGCGGTGGCCGCGGGGTGGCGCGAGGGGCAGGTGCACGACGTCCTGCGGCAGTGGGCCACGCACAGCCCCGTCGCCCTCGCGAACGTGCTGCCGCGGCGCCTGTGGGGCAGCACGACGCTGACCCCGGAAGGCATCCTCGTCCGGGCCGGCCGGCCTGCCGCCCCCAACGTGTCCTGGAACCTGCTTCCGACCCGGCCCACGGAACGGCACTCTGCGCGCGGGCGGTCCCGAGGCCCGGGCCCGTACGACCCGGGCCGGCGCACGGCGATCCCCCTCGTGGAGGTCTCACCGGCCGGACTGCGCACCCTCGCGTCGCTTGTCGCGGGCGGCGGACGCTGGCGCCGGATGTCCTGTCTGACCATTGGCCGCACGCAGGCCGGCACGAACCCGCCGCCCGCGCCGAGAGGGAACGTCGCCGACGGCACCGAGGCGCTGCGCCGCTTCCAGGAGAGCGCCTCGCCGCTCGCCCAGGAACTCGCCGGATACCTGTCGGCTGTCCCGCTGACGCTGCCCGTCATGGCTCTCGTGCGCCGCGTCATGCTGCCCCGCTCCGAGCACGGGCACCTCGCGGAGGTCGCCCTCGGGGGACTCCTCGCTCCCTGGCAGGCGGCGGGCGAGCAGCCGGTCCAGGACATGGCGCGGTTCACCTTCGACTTCCTTCCCGGCGTACGGGAGGCGCTGCTGGGGGCCCAGCTTCGGCACGAGGTGACCGCGGTGCAGGACCTGGTACGCCGGGAGGTCGCCCAGTACATCGAGAACCGCCTCGGGACTTCTGGCGGTGACTTTCCCGCGGTGCGTACGCGCACGGGTGGGGCGGGCGCCGAAGGGCGAGCAGTCGGAGCAGGAGCCGACGGGCGGGGCCGGGCGGTCCGTGAGGGCGCCCTACCGTTCGCCGACTCGGGCGAGCCCGCGCACCGGCTGCCGGGCGTGCTGGAAGCGGGGGCCATCGAACTCGGGGTGCATCAGATGTCCCTGCCGGGCTCGGACACGTTCCCGCCCGGGATCCCGCCCTACGTCGCGCGCGATCACGACGGCCCCCTGCGCGAGGCCGTCAGCAGGGCCGCTGCCGGGGAGCGAGTGTGCGTGATCCTGATCGGACACTCCCTGTCGGGCAAGACGCGTTCGGCCTGGGAGGCGATCCGCACGCTGCCGTCGGAATGGCGGCTTCGTGCCCCCGCTGATGAGGCGAAGGCACTGGAGAGCATGCGCGAGGCGGGCCCGCGCACGGTGCTCTGGCTCGACGACCTCGATCGGTTCCCCCTCGGGGGGAGGCTCTTCGACGGGGAAGTGACACCAGGGCTGGTGCTGGCGACCGTGCGATCCGCCCGTTGGGCGCTGGACGAGCTGACCGACCGGGTCAGGGACGGGGTGACGCTCATCCACGTGCCGCGTGCCTTCAGCGAGAGTGAACGAGAGCGCGCGCGGTCGGCCTGGGCGGCGGGCGGTGGCTCTGCCGCGGTGGAGGCTCCGGACGGCAGGGTTCTGGAGCGGCTGATGCTCCGGCCGGTGTTCCTGGAGGCCTACGGCAGCATGCCACGCACCACGCGAGCGGTGATCGACGCGGCCGTCGACGCCACGCGTCTGGGCCATCGATCTCCTTTGTCCCCACAGCTGTTGCTGCATGCGGCAACGGGCTACGCGAGGGATGGTGGACGTGATGCGGAAGTGACCGACGAGGCTCTGGAGAGAGCTACCAGTCCGCTTCTCGGCGGGACGGGTCTCCTTGTACGCGGCCGTCGAAAGAGTGGAGAGGCGTACAAGGTGGACGCCTTCGTTCTGCAACTGCTGTCGGAGGGCCGGCGCGACGCGTTCCCCGAGACCTTGTGGGAAGCGCTGGAGCAGCATGCGTCGAGGCTGGACCTGGCAGCTGTCATCCAGTCCGTTCGGGAACTGGGCCTCACGGAAGCGGCGCAGCGACTCGCCCGGCGGCTGGCCCCCGACCCGGATCTGATGACGGTCACGCTCTTGGCGGGTGACCTCGAACTGGGCTCGGGGGTGGTGATCGCTCCCGACCTCATCGTGGCCCCGGCCCGGCTCCTGGGTGAAGTCTCGGGACCTCTGCACGTCCTGCCCCGACTGCAGGGGCAGGCGGTCCCGTATGTGGCCGAGCGTTCTCTGGTCCGACCGGACAGCAACCTGGCGCTGGTGAGGGTGACGGACTCCCGATGGGGGGTGGGGCTCCGGGGAAGTCAGTCCACGGGTCACATCGCGACGCTCGGACAAGTGAAGTTGCGCCAGGGCAGACGATTCACGGTGGTGGCCGACGCCGCTGGTCCCCGGACGGGGGGAGGTCATTGCGCCTACGTCGACACACAGGTGGGCGGACAGAACCGGCTGGAGGTGCAGGGGCCGGTGAACCCGGCGGTCGACGGCCTCCTTGGGTCCCCGGTACTGGACGAGGACGGAAGGGTCGCCGGCCTGGTGACCGATGTCGTCGACGGTGTCTTCCTCGTGGCGACGGCCGAGGAGATCGGGAGCATGTGGGCGGCGTTCCGGGCAGAACAGAGTGAGCGGCCCGACCCCGTACAGGCCCCTGCTGAACCTGAGCCCGGCCGTGTGGAGAGCCGGCCCGGGGACAGCGCGCCCACGCGAGAGAGCGGCAGCCGAACCCTGGGGAGGGTCCCCTTGCTGGCCCGACTGGAGGCGAGGGACCGCAGGGAACTCCTGTCGTTGGGCTCGCAGGTGGAATACCGGCCACGCACGATCCTCATGCACCAGCAGGAGCCGACCACGCATGTGCTCTGCCTGGTAGGCGGGTGGACCAAAGTGACAGCCATCGCGCCCAATGGATATGAGGCACTGCTCGCTCTACGCGGACCGGGTGATGTCGTGGGAGAGGAGTCGGCGATTCTCGAACATCCCCAGGCGGCGACGGTGACCGCACTGGAGACGGTGAGTGCTGTGGTCGTCAGCGGCGAGCGTTTCCGGGGCTTCATGGCCGAACGCCCCGAAGTGGCCCGTGAAGTGCTGAAATTGGTCACGGAGCACATGCGTGCCGCCGACCGCCGCAGGCTGGAGTTGTCCTCGTTGCACGTGCGGGAGCGTTTCGCGGCGTTGCTCCTGGACCTGGCGAGAACCCACGGCCGACGAACCACCGAAGGCATCGAGTTGGCCATCCCCCTGTCCCAGCAGGAGTTGGCCGGCTCGGTGGGCGCCAGCCGGGAAATGGTCCAACGCCTCCTCCGGGAGCTGCGTGACCGCGGAGCCGTGGTGACGCGCCGACGAACCCTGGTGATCGAACGTCCCGACGTGCTGCGGAGGATCGCGGGCGACGCCCTTGACACTTGAGCGGACCATGATCAGCTGAGCACGTCCAGATCCTCCAGATTAAGTAGGTCGACAATGGTGGTTTCTCCGGACGGCAGATCCTCGGGCCGACTGGTTCAGGTGGAGGCACACGGCCTCGACGTGATCGGCGACGCCGAGCGCAAGGGCTCTCCGCGCACCCTCTTCTGGCCCTGGTTCGGGGCCAACGTCTCGATTCTGGGCCTCAGTTACGGGGCGTTCGCGCTCGGCTTCGGCATCTCGTTCCGGCAGGCGCTGCTCGCCGGTGTGATCGGCATCGTGTTCTCCTTCCTCCTGTGCGGCTTCGTCGCAGTCGCCGGCAAGCGGGGATCCGCGCCGACCATGGTGCTCAGCCGCGCCGCGTACGGAGTCCGCGGAAACCGGCTGCCGTCGGTGATCTCCTGGATGCTCACCGTCGGTTGGGAGACGGTGCTCACCGCGCTCGCAGCCATGGCCACAGCGACCGTCTTCGGGCGGCTCGGCTGGGGCGGCGGCACCGAGACGAAGGTGGTCGCACTGATCGTGGTCGGCGCGCTCACCGTGGCCGGCGGGGTGGCGGGCTTCGACCTGATCATGCAGATGCAGACGGTGATCACCGTGGTCACCGGGGTGCTCACGGTCGTCTACATCGCGCTCGTGGCCGACCACATCCACTGGCACACCGTCAACGCCGTACCGGCGGGCTCCACACAGGCGTTCATCGGAGCACTGGTGTTCATGATGACCGGCTTCGGTCTCGGCTGGGTCAACGCCGCCGCGGACTACTCCCGCTATCTGCCGCGCCGTTCCTCCGGCCGAGGGGTGATCGGCTGGACCACCTTCGGGGCCAGCCTCGCCCCGCTGCTCCTGCTGGTCTTCGGCCTGCTGCTCGCGGGTTCCTCCGGCGACCTCGACAAGGCGGTCGCCGCGGACCCGATCGGCGCGCTGACCACCATCCTGCCCACCTGGTTCCTCATCCCGTTCGCCGCCGCGGCCGTCCTTGGGCTGGTCGGCGGCGCCGTACTCGACATCTACTCCTCCGGTCTCGCGCTGCTCGCGGCCGGCCTGCGCGTACCGCGCCCGGTGGCCGCGCTCGTCGACGGCGCCCTGATGACCGCCGGCTCCATCTACATCGTCTTCTTCAGCGACAACTTCCTGGGCCAGTTCATCGGCTTCCTGACCACCCTGGGTGTCCCTGTCGCCGCCTGGTGCGGAGTGATGCTGGCCGACCTCGCGCTGCGTCGCCGCGACTACGACGAGGGTGACCTGTTCCGTCGCGAGGGTCGCTACGGCGACGTCGCGGTGGTACCGCTGCTGCTCACCCTCGCCGCCACCGTGCTGGGCTGGGGTCTGGTCACCAACGGCGCCGCCGGCTGGCTGGACTGGCAGGGCTACCTGCTCCAGCCGCTCGGCCTGGGCGGCAGGACGGGCGCCTGGGCGTACGCCAACCTCGGCGTACTGGCCGCGCTCGTGCTCGGCTTCCTCGGCACACTGGTCCTGAGCCGGGGACGCGTCCGCGCCCAGGAACAGCAGGACCCGAGCCCGGCGGTGAGCGAGGAGGTGCTCGGCGCATGACCGCCGGCACACATCCGTCCGACGGGCTGCTCGCCGTCATCGACATGCAGCGCGTGTTCGCCGAGCCGGACAGCCCCTGGGCGACCCCGCGCTTCGACGCCGCCGCCGCGGGCGTACGGCGTCTGCTGCCGGTCTTCGGGGAACGCGTCACCTTCACCCGGTTCGTCGCGCCCGACAAGCCCGCCGGGATCTGGCGCGCGTACTACGAGCAGTGGCCCTTCGCACTGCGCCCGCCGCACTCCCGCCTCTGGGAGCTGACCGACGAATTCGCCGCACGCGCCCCGCACGTCATGGACGCCACGACCTTCGGCAAATGGACCCCGGAGCTGGCCGAACGGGTCAGCGCCGGGGGCCGGTTGCTGCTGGCCGGCGTCAGCACGGACTGCTGCGTGCTCTCCACCGCCCTCGCCGCCGCGGACGCCGGGACCGAGGTGTGGGTGGTGGCCGACGCCTGCGCGGGCGTCGACGACGACACGCATGCGGCGGCCCTGAGGGTGATGGGCCTGTACGGGCCGCACATCCGCGTGGTCACCGTGGACGACGTCCTCACGGAAGCGGGAAGGACGGTGATCGCGTGACCGAGGTCCCGCTCAAGCGGAAACCGACCGCAGGTGGGCTCGGCAGGCGCTCTGTACCTGCTACTAGCCCGACGGTGACGTCAGCGGAACTCCCAGGGCCACCGGTGTGCCGAAGTTCGGCGTACCGTCGGCATTCCACGTGAACTTCTGCGCTCTGGTGCTGCGGTTCATGTCGCAGCCCCCGCTCGCGGAGCTGTTGGCGTGGTAGACCATCCAGTCCTCGGTCCCGTCGGGCGACTTGAAGAAGCCGTTGTGGCCGGGACCGTACACGCCGTTGGCGTTGGAGCGCTGGAACACCGGGTTCGGCGACTTGACCCAGGAAGAGGAGCTGAGCGGGTCGCCGCCGTTGTAGGTGAGCATCCCCAGCTTGTAGTCGGGCGTGGAACAGTGGCTGGCGGAGTAGACGATGAACGTCTTGCCGCCGCGCTGGAGGACCTCGGCGCCTTCATTGACCGCGCCGCCCACCGTCTCCCAGCTGTACGTCGGGCTGGACAGCACTCGGCGGCTGCCGCTCGCGGTCCACGGGTTCGACAGCGGCCGGATGAACATGGGCTGCGAGCCGTTGTAGAAGGTGCCCAGGAGATACAGGTTGCCGTTCAGTTGCAGGATGCTCGGGTCCAGCTCCCAGGTGTTGTCCTGGGTCGGGTCGAGCAGGTCGGCCTTGAAGCTGTAGGGCCCCATCGGGTCGAGGCCGGCGCTCTCCAGCACATGGATCCGCTGGGTGCCCAGGTCGTACGGTTCCTGCCCGGCTGTGTAGTAGAAGTACCAGCGCTTCCCGTTGGGGCCGTCGAGCAGGTGGAACTCCGGGGCCCACATCGTGCCCGCCCCACTGGGCCGGGTCAGGTTGAAGATCACCTGGTCGGTGGCCGTTGCGAGGCCGGCCAGCGTGGGGGCCTTGCGCATGGTGATCGTCGAGTTCCAGGTCGTGGTGGCGAGGTAGTAGTACCCGTTGTAGTAGGTCAGCCAGGGGTCTGGGCCGTGCTGGGAGAGCGGGTTGGTGAAGGTGTGCGTGCCCGTCCCGCCACCGCTGAAGCCCGCCAGCCGCCACACCCTGCCGTTGGCGGCGGAGCACGGCAACTGCACCAGGCCGGTGTCGGAGGCCGACGAACCGCCGCTCGGCGTCACGCACTTGCCGGAGCCCACGGAGACCAGGTTGAAGGTCTTGTCGGCGCCGGTCACCGACACCGGCACGAGCCGCCACTGCTGGTTCGTGCCTCCGTGGCAGGGCCACTGGATGATCGTGGCGTTGTCCGCGGTGGACGCGCCGTAGACGTCCACGCACTGGCCGGACTGGGTGCTGATCGTGTACGTGTCGGTCGTTCCCGTGATCTGTGTGAAGCCGAAGCTCTGGTTCGCCGCCCCGGCGCCGCAGGTGAAGGCGCGCAGTTGGGTCCCGTTGGTCGACGAACTGCCCGGCAGGTCCAGGCAGTTGCCGCCGTTCTGGTTCACCCCCGCCGAGGTGAACGCGACGGCGGCGGACGCGGGCGACGGCGCCACGAGGAAGGCGACCACCATGGTGAGTACGGCGATGAGCGCGGCGGAGCATCTGGAACGAGTCACTGCTGCACATCCCTTCAGGGTCCGTAGACCTTCGCTTCGAGGAGGCCGACGGAGCTGGTGCCGTTACCCGTGAGGGCCACCCGTAGTCGGGTGGTGTCGACGGCGTCGAAGGTGACGGTGTTGTACTGGTTCTTCGCCAGTGCGTAGGTGCTCGCACCGGGCACGTCGACGTAGGCGCTGCCGTTCCAGTACTGGAGCTTCCAGGAGGCGGGCATGTCGATGCCCTGGTCGTCGTCGAAGAAGTACACCTCGGCGTGGTTGAGGGTCTTCGCCGAGGGCCAGGTCAGCTCGGCCCACTGCTGTCCGGTCTCCGGCCAGGTGCCCCAGCGCGGGTTCACGGTGTCGTTGGAGGACGGCGGGTCGATGCCGTCGTTGACCGCGGTGACGCTCTCCCAGGGGGAGGTGTACGACGCGGACGCCGTCGCGGACGTCGCCAGGTTGGCCGGTGGCTGGACGCCACCCCGGTTGAAGACCTTGACCTCGGTGAGCCCCGTCTTGGCCCCGGAGGAGTTGGTGGCCAGGATCCGTACGCGCTGGGCGCTGATGGACGGGAACTGCACCAGGTTGTAGTTGGCCCGCGGCGCGGAAGGGGTCTTGGCTTGGCCGGGAACGGTCACCCAGGAACTGCCGTTGTAGTACTGGATGGTGTACGCCGACGGCGCCCGGTAGGTCGTACTGGCGGGGCGGCTGTCCTTGAAGTACACGCGCACCTCGTTGAACGTACGGGCGGTGTTGAGGTTCAGCTCGTACCAGTCCTGGCTGTTGGGGGAGCCGGCCGCGCCCCAGAACGGTTCGTTGGTGGGATAGCCGTCCACGGCGCCGGCGGTGTTGCTGCCGGACCCCGTGTAGGAGGCGGACACCGTGGCACCGGAGGCGAGGTTGCTCAGGTCGGCGGTCAGGTCGACCCCGGCCTTGGTGAGCATGTCGACCATCCTGGGGCTGTTCTGCACCACCTGGTTGGGGGCCTTCAGCCCTGTGACGGCCGTGTGGTGGGTGACCGTGCCGCTGGTGGTGACGTCGCCGGTGGCGGGGTCCCAGGTGAAGGGCACCAGCGAGCTGACGGTGGCGGCCCGGCTGCCGTTGACGTAGATCGAGTATCCCTCCGGGACGCCGGGGTAGCGCACCACCCCGTCGGCCGGGTCGTCCCAGACGATGGACAGGTCGGCACCCCGGTAGCGGAGGTTGTTCACGGTGAAGTGGTCCCAGCCGATGTCGATCGGCGAGAGCTCGACCTTGGCGTCGTTGCGCGGGCGCAGACCCGCGACGTCCTCGATCACCGTCCAGTTGCTGCTGCCCAGGATGTTGTGGTGGATCCAGGACCGGTAGTCGATCGAGCTGCCGTTCCAGTCGGCCCAGAACTCGTTGGCGTCGGGCCACTGGGTGTTGCCGCCGATGTACTGCGCCCAGGTGTTCCAGTAGAGCAGCTTCTTGTAGTCGGTCGCGGTCATCCAGGAGTTGGGGTAGTTGCGCAGCACCGAGGAGTAGAGCCGGAACTGGACGGTGGAGTTGATGGTGGAGAAGTTGTTGGAGCCCGGGTTGCCGGCATCGGCCGCCGCCTTCTTGTCGACCTGGTTGGCCGTGTAGAAGGGGAAGACGGGGTACTGCGCCGGGTCGTCGAACAGGCGCAGCGCCTGCTTGTACGTCGCGGTGTTGGGGACGGCTCCGACCGAGAACGGGTAGTAGTTGTTGATCTCCTTCCAGGGAACCCACTCGTTCGTCGACTTGAGGCGGTGCTCGAACAGCTGCCGGTTCGGGTTCCACAGCACGTTGACGATGGCGTCCTTGATCTGTGTCGCCAGGGTGCGCATCTCGGTGGCCTTGGCCGTGTTGCCGGTCGCCTCGTACGCCTGGGCGGCGGCCAGTGCGCCGCTGTACTGGTAGGCGGACTCGGCGCGGTCCATGTTGCCGGGCTTCCAGTGGAAGGAGACCGCGTCGGCGTCGTTGCCGGTCAGGGCGCCCCAGTCGTACTCGATGAGTTTGTTGTTGTCGTGGTCGTAGGTGGCGAGTTGACCCTTGACGTCGCCCTCGGCGTAGTGGGCCAGGCCGGCGGCGATCGCGGGCTGACCGCCATGGATCTGGTAGCTCTTCCAGGCCGCCTCGGCGATGTACTGGGTGTAGCTGTTGGACCAGTTCTCCGGGTCACCCGGGTTGTCGAGGAAGCGGCCGCCCTTGGAGATCTGCCCGACGCTCAGCCAGTCCCCGTACGCGTAGGCCGGGTTGCGTAGGTACTTCAGGTCGTCGATGTGCATGGGCTGGGTGAGCGCGATCGCGTTGTTGTAGCCGAGGACGCCCTCGGTCGAGGTCGGGAACTGGAAGGTCTGACCGGGGATGTCGGCGTCGAGGTTGTTGAAGCGCATCAGCCACCAGCGGTAGTAGATGCTCTTCTTGATCGCGGGCTCGGGCACGTCGATGTAGGGCACGTTCTGCGCCCACCACAGGTTGTAGGCCCTGACGTGGGTGGCGAACGCGGTCGCGTTGGAGTAGCCGGCGTAGGAGTTGTAATCGGTGAGCGACTCGGGGATCTCGTCGGTGACGAAGCCCATCACCAGCTTGGCGGTCACGGTGGCTCCGGCCGCGATCGTCACCGACCGGTTGAGGCCGCCGCTGGAGACGCTGAAGCCGTCGCCGGTCAGCCGCGGCTTGATGGTGGTGAGGTTGTTGTAGGCGTTCACCTGCCCGGTCAGCTCGCTGCCGGTGCCTGCGGTGGCGTACGGCGAAGTGGCCCGTAATTGCAGGGTGGTCGAGCTGCTGCCGTTGTTCTTGATCGACAGGTTGGTCACGGCGACGTTGTTGTCGGTGATGAACTTGGTCTGTTCGACGGTGACGGAGCCGCTGGTGTGCACGCTCTTCCAGTGGCTGGGCGTCTGCCTGCGCTGGGAGACCTGTTCGGTGAAGGTGCCCGGGGTGATCGCGACGGTGTAGGCGTTGTTGTCGCTGATGCTCTCCCAGTAGGCGACCTTGCCGGCGAAACCGAGCTTGGAGGGGTCGTGCTCCTTCATGAAGACCGCGCGGCCACGGCTCATCAGCCAGGGGCCGGCCGGGTCGTCGCCGGAGCGGGCCAGCAGACGGTCCATCCAGAAGTCGGTTCCCGAGCTCTCCGCGTCGTAGATGCTGCGCATCATGTCGCCCGGTGTGTAGGCGACGGGCGGTGCCGGGATCGCGGGTCCGCCGAAGGTGGGGAACCCGATGGTCTGCGCGGCGGCGGCCGGGGTCGCGGTCAGGCCGGAGCCGAGGACGAGCAGCAGCGCGATGAGGAGGCACTTCATCCGTCTGCGTCGTACCAGGAGGGTGTGCGGTTTGCTCATCGGATACTCCCTGTCCCGTTGACAACAAGCGTTGGCTCGCGATGGCACCGGTGTTCATGACCCGAGGAGTGCTGAAAAACGACCTAAAAGGTTTTCGCAACGTAGAAGCGAGCTGATGAAGTGTCAAGAGGGGTGGCTGAGGCCCGAGTTGGCCGACGCACGGTTTCAGGACAACGGTGCCGTGGATCCCCTGATCTCCAGACGGCACGGCAGGGTCTCGACCCCTGAGCGGTGCGCTCCCGAGATCGCGGTGAACAGGGCGTGCGCGGCCGCGCGGCCGACCTGTTCGAGGTTCATGTCGACGCTGGTCAGCGGCGGGCGGGAGCCGGAGGTCAGGACCTGCCAGTTGTCGAAGCCCATGACCGCCACGTCCTCGGGCACCCGGTGGCCGCGCTCGCGCAGCACCTCGATGACGCCACGGGCGATCTGATCGCTGCCGCACAGGACGGCGTCGACGTCGGCGTGCCGGTCGAGCAGGAGTGCGGTGGCCGCCCGCCCCCAGCCCTCCGACCAGGCTCCGAACCGTGGTTCGCCGACCAGGGTGAGACCGGCGTCGGCGAGCGCGTCCCGTACCCCCTCGGTCCGTTCGTGCGCCGCGAGGTAGCCGGGGTCGCCGGTGATGTGCGCGATCCGGGTACGGCCGCAGGCGAGCAGGTGATTCACCGCCATCCGGCCGGCGTCGACGTTGTCCGGGACGATGGACAGGTCCGCCGGATCGTCCGACGGCGCGTACGCGTAGACGACGGGCACGGGCAGCTCGCGGCCCAGGGACGGCCGGGGATCGGTCCGGCTGCCCACCACGATGAGACCGTCGACCCGGCGCCCGAGCAGCGCACGGACGTGGTGCTGCTCGCGGATCGCGTCGCCGCGGGCGTCGCACAGGAAGACCGCCACCTCGCCCGCGCCGAAGGCGTCCTCCGCGCCCATGAGGATCGGGATGCTGAACCGGCCCTCCAGGTCGCTGGTGAGCAGACCGACGGTGCCCGTCCGCCCGGCCAGCAGGCCGCGGGCCACCTGATTGGGCCGGAACGACAGCCGCTCGGCGGCCTCGACCACCCGCTGCCGGGTCTCGGCACGCACCTGGCTGCGTCCGTTGAGGGCCTTGGAGGCGGTCGCGATGGACACGCCTGCCAGCCGTGCGACGTCGCTGAGCGTGGTGGGTTGCGAACGAGAGGGGCCGGTGGCCTGTGCCATGGGTGTCTCCTGTGTCGCCGTCGCGTACGTAAACCGTACGCGAGTTGTTTCGGTCGAGGTGGGTCCACGGAGTTTCCGTGTCTTGCGCCTGTGCCTCTGCAGCTGGTCTCTGCAAGGGGATTGACGGGCAATCAGTCGGGTTCTAGCTTTCAGAAAGCCTTTTCGGTTCATTTCTGCACCAGAGCTCGTCGTGGACGTTCGTCGCAGAGGGGGAATCGCCATGGGGACCACAGCCGAACCACGTGGAACCGTACGCCGTTCGGTCGCCGGTGCGATCGCGTTGCTCGCCGCCGCGAGCCTGATCACGGCGTGCGGGTCGGGGGAGGGCGGCTCGGGCGGGAGCGGCGGCGGAAAGGCGGACGCCAAAGGCGTCGACGACGGCACCAAGTTGACGATGTGGACGCGTGCGGCGACCCGGCCGCAGAGCGAGGCGCTGGTCAAGGCGTACAACGCGAGCCACAAGAACCAGGTGAAGCTGACCGTCATCCCCACCGACGACTACCAGGCCAAGGTCGGCGCGGCCGCCGGATCCAAGGATCTTCCCGACCTCTTCGCCTCCGACGTCGTGTTCGTCCCCAACTACACCTCCAGCCACCTCTTCGCCGATCTCACCGCACGCATCGACGCCCTGCCCTTCGCCGACCACCTGGCCCAGTCGCACATCAAGGCCGGTACGTACGAGGGCAAGAAGTACGTCGTGCCGCACACCCTCGATCTCTCGGTGCTCTTCTACAACAAGGCGCTCTACCGGCGCGCGAAGCTCGACCCCGAGAAGCCGCCCACCACGCTGGCCGAGTGGGACCGGCAGGCGCGGGCCGTGGACGCGCTGGGCGGCGGCGTCGACGGCACGTTCTTCGGCGGCAACTGCGGTGGTTGCGGCGTCTTCACCTGGTGGCCGTCCATCTGGGCCGCGGGCGACGAGGTCCTGAACAAGGACGGAACCGAGGCGAAGCTCGACTCGGACACCGCGAAGAAGGTCTACGAGACCTACCGGGGGTGGGTCCGCGACGGCATCGTGGCCCCCGGCGCACGCGACGAGACCGGCACGACATGGACCGGCGTCTTCCCGAAGGGGAAGGTCGGCGTCATGCCCATGCCGTCGACCACCCTGGGTCTGATGCCCAAGGGCCTCGACCTCGGCGTCGCACCCATTCCCGGACCCGACGGCGGCAAGTCCACCTTCGTCGGCGGTGACGCCGTCGGTGTCTCCGCCACCAGCAGGTCACTCGACCAGGCCTGGAACTTCCTCGCCTGGTCGCTGGGCGACAAGGCACAGGTCGAGGTGGTCGCCGCGCACAAGGACGTGGTGGCACGCACCGACCTCGCGTCCAACAAGTACTCCAAGGCGGACCCCCGGCTGGTCACGATCAACCAACTCGTGGCGGACGGCCGCACGCCGTACGCGCTGAAGTTCGGCCAGACGTTCAACGACCCCAACGGGCCCTGGCTGACCATGATGCGCGACGCCGTCTTCGGCAACGGATCGTCCGTCGAGAAGGACAACAAGGCGGTCAGCGACTCGCTCGCCGACTGAAACGCACCGCATCGCGGCACGACCTGAAGGCACACACTCCCGCACGACCTGAAGGCACGCGCTCCCGCCCACCCCGCACTCCCGCACGCCCCCTCCCACGTCACCCGGCAGAGGAGAGCCATGCAGGTGAAGGCAGCCGACCCGGCGGCCTCCGCGACCCGGACCCGGCCGGAAGGCCGGGTCCGCCCACCCCGCACCACCGCGCCCAGGTGGCGATCCCGCAGGGTCCAGGGTCTCGGCTACGCGGCCCCCACCGTCGTGTTCGTCGCCGTATTCTTCCTGCTCCCGCTGCTGCTCGTCGGGCAGATGTCACTCAGCGACTGGCCGCTGCTCGTCGGGAACCAGGGCGGCAACACGCCCGAGAACTACACCGACGTCACCGACAACCCCCTGTTCTGGCCGGCCGTCCGCTTCACCCTCCTCTACACCGTGATCGTCACGGTGATCCTCCTCGGCCTCGCGCTCCTCCTCGCCCTGCTGGTGCAGGAGTCCCGCCCCGGCGCGGGCTTCTTCCGCACGGTCTACTTCCTGCCCGGCGCCCTGGGACTGGCCTCCGCCTCCCTGCTGTTCTGGGGCCTGTACAGCCCCAGCACCGGACCGCTCAGCCGCGTACTGGAGAAACTCGGCGTCACCGACGACCCGGTGTCATTCCTCGGCACACCGAACTCCGCCCTGCTGTCGACGGTGTTCCTCGTCGTCTGGAAGTTCGCCGGCTTCTACATGCTGATCCTGCTCGTGGGCCTTCAGCGCATCCCCCACGAGGTGTACGAGGCGGCGCGGATGGACGGCGCGAGCCGCGGCCAGATCTTCCGCTCCATCACGCTGCCGCTGCTGCGGCCCTCCCTCGCCCTGTCCCTGCTGCTGTGCGTGACCGGCTCGCTGCTCGCGTTCGACCAGTTCTTCGTGCTCACCAAGGGCGGACCGGACAACAGCACCGTCACCGTCGTGCAGTTGGTCTACCGCGAGGCGTTCCAACGGCTGAACCTCGGCACCGCGGCGGCCCTCTCGATCATCGTGCTGGCCGCGCTGCTCCTGCTCAACGTCCTCCAGTTCCGCGGCCTGCGCCGCGCCGACGAGTCATGACTCGTCCCACCCGGAGAAGGGAGAACCCGGTGCTCACCCGCGCCCTCGGCAGGACACCGCACTACGTCGTCGCCGGAGGTCTGGCCGTCATCTTCCTCTTCCCTCTGGTGTGGAACGCCTGGGCATCGGTCAGCGCACAGCCCGGCACCGCACAGGAGTCCGGCTACGGCTTCGGCAACTACCGGACGCTGCTCGACTACGACGCGGGTCTGTGGCGCTACCTCCTCAACAGCACCCTCGTCTCGGCACTCACCGTCGCCGTGACCCTCGCGGTGTCGCTGCTCGGCGGCTACGCCTTCGCCCGCTTCGACTTCCCGGGCAAGAACCTGCTGTTCCTGCTGACGCTGGCCATCCTGATGGTTCCGTACGCCACGCTGCTCATTCCGCTCTACGTGCTGCTCGGCAGGCTGCACCTGCAGAACTCGCTGGTCGGGCTGAGCCTCGTACTGGCCATGTTCCAACTGCCGTTCGCCACCTTCATGATGCGGATCTCCTTCGAGGCGGTGCCGCGTGAACTGGAGGAGTCGGCACTCGTCGACGGCTGCGGCACGGCGGGCGCGCTGCGCCGGATCCTCCTTCCGTCGGTGCGACCCGGCCTGATCACCGTGGGGCTCTTCGCCTTCCTCGCGGCCTGGAACGACTTCATCGCACCGCTGATCCTGATCTCCGACAGCGAGAAGGCGCCGCTGCCGCTGGCCGTCGCGAACCTGCGGCAGCAGAGCATGGGCGCCGTCGACTACGGGGCCACCGAGGCGGGCGTGGTGGTCCTCGCCGTGCCCTGTCTCCTCGTCTTCCTGCTGCTGCAACGGCACTACGTACGGGGGTTCATGTCGGGCGCGCTCAAGGGCTGAGCCGCCAGTGCCGGATGACCCAGACGGACAACCGGAAGGACGAACCGAAGGCATGAAGTGGTGAAGGAGAACAAGGAGAACGCGAAGGGGTCACCCGCCCTGCCGGTGGCGCCGGCCCGAGGTCGACTGCGGCCACTGGGCCTCGACGAGGTCAGGATCACCGGAGGCTTCTGGGCCCGGCGCCGGGAGACCAACACGACCGCGATACTCGGGCACTGCCGCGACTGGATGGAACGCGTCGGCTGGATCGGCAACTTCGGGGCCGCCGTCGAGGGGCGCATCGAACAGGACCGGCGCGGCCGGGAGTTCGCCGACTCCGACGTCTACAAGCTGCTCGAAGCCATGAGCTGGGCGGCCGGCGACAGTGCCGACCCCGCCCTCGACGCACAGATCGCCGCCATCACGGACACCATCGCCCCGGCCCAGGAGACGGACGGCTACCTCAACACCGCCTTCGGCAGGCCCGGCCAGCAGCCCCGTTACAGCGACCTCGAATGGGGTCACGAACTGTACTGCTACGGCCACTTGATCCAGGCGGGTGTGGCCCAGGCCAGGGCCCGGGGCGAGGGCGAGCTCACGAAAGTCGCCCGGCGGGCCGCCGACCACGTGTGCGCCACGTTCGGACCGGGCGGCATCGAGGGCGTCTGCGGACACCCGGAGATCGAGACGGCCCTGGTCGAACTGGCCAGGCTGACAGGCGAACAGCGCTATCTCGACCAGGCCGCCCTCTTCGTCGAGCGCCGCGGACACGGCACGCTCGCCGACATCGAGTTCGGCCGCGCCTACTACCAGGACGACGTACCCGTGCGGGACGCCACCGTCCTGCGCGGACACGCCGTCCGCGCCCTCTACCTCGCGGCGGGTGCCGTCGACGTGGCCGTGGAGACCGGGGACGACGCCCTCCTCGCCGCGGTCGTACGGCAGTGGGACGCCGCGGTCGCCCGGCGGACGTACCTGACCGGCGGCATGGGCTCGCACCACCGCGACGAGTCCTTCGGCGACGACTTCGTCCTGCCGCCCGACCGCGCCTACTCGGAGACGTGCGCCGGCGTCGCCTCCGTGATGCTCAGCTGGCGGCTGCTCCTGGCCACCGGCGAGCCGCGCTTCGCCGACCTCGCCGAGCGGACCCTGTTCAACGTCGTCGCGACCTCCCCGTCCGAGGACGGTCGAAGCTTCTTCTACGCCAACACCCTGCACCGCCGCCGTCGGGGCGCCGTCCCCCCGGCGGACAGTGACAGCCCGCGCGCCGAGTCGAGCCTGCGCGCACCCTGGTTCGCGGTGTCCTGCTGCCCGACCAACGTGGCGCGGACCCTGGCCCTGCTGCCCGCGTATCTGGCGACGGCGGACGACAACGGCGTCCAACTGCACCAGTACGCCGACGCGGAGATCTCCACCACCCTCGCGAACGGCGACGGCGTCGCCCTGCGCGTCCGCACCGACTACCCCTCCGGCGGGTCGGTGACCGTACGGATCGCCCGGTCCCCGGACCGCCCGTGGACCCTTTCGCTGCGCGTCCCCGCCTGGACGGACGGTGCCACCGCATGGCTGGTCGATGCGGACGGGGTACGCCGGGCCGTCGCGCCGGGCACGGCCGCGGTCACCCGGGTCTTCCGGCCCGGCGACGAGATCCGGCTCGAACTGCCCATGGCACCCCGCTGGATCGAGCCCGACCCCCGCATCGACTCCGTGCGCGGATCGGTGGCCGTCCAGCGCGGTCCGCTGGTGTACTGCGCCGAGTCCGTCGACCTGCCGGGCGGACACGAGGTCGACGCCGTACGGGTGGATCCGTCCACCGAACCGCAGGACGGACCGGACGACACAGTCGTGGCGCCCGGTGAGCTGACCGTCCCGCGCGACCCGGACGACGCGGCCTGGCCCTACCGGCCGCCCGGCCGAGCCGCCGCGCCCGCCACCGACCGGACGGGCATCGTCCTCGTTCCCTACCACTCCTGGGCCAATCGCGGACCCTCGACGATGCGCGTATGGCTGCCGACCACGTACACACCGTGACCGATGACTTTCGCCGCTCCCGACGGTCCTAGTGTTCAGAGACCGAAACGGAGGGACGAGAATGAGCAGGTTCGTCTTGATTCCCGGAGCCGGTGGCGCGGCCTGGTTCTGGCACCGTGTGGTGCCCGAGTTGCAGGTCAGGGGGCACGAGGGGGTCGCCGTCGAGCTGCCCGGCGCCGACGAGTCCGCGGGGCTGCCCGAGTACGCCGACGCGGTGGTCGCCGCGATCGGCGATCACGAGGACGTCGTGGTGGTGGCCCAGTCCATGGGTGGCTTCACCGCCCCGATGGCCTGCGCCCGCACGTCGGCCGGTCTGCTGGTGCTGGTCAACGCGATGGTCCCGCTGCCGGGCGAGACCCCCGGGGAGTGGTGGGTGAACACCGGGTCGGAGGCGGCGCGTCTCGCGGCGGCCGAAGCAGGGGGGTATCCGACGGAGTTCGACCTGGACACCTACTTCCTGCACGACGTGCCGGATGACGTCGCCGCCGCCGGCGCGGCGCACGAGGGGCCCGAGGCGGACGTCGCGTTCGGTCAGCCCTGTGCCGTAGAACGCTGGCCGGACGTCCCGACACGCGTGATCGCCGCCACCGGGGACCGGTTCTTCCCCGTGGAGTTCCAGCGCCGGGTCGCCCATGACCGCCTCGGCGTCGATGCCGACGAGGTCCCCGGCGGCCACCTGGCAGCGCTGTCGTACCCCGTCGAGCTCGTCGACCGGCTGCTCAAGTATCTGGACTGACAAGGGACTGCCGTCGGCCCTCACATCGGCCCTCACATCGGCCCTCACATCGGCCCTCACATCGGCCCTCACATCGGCCCTCACATCGGCCCTCACATCGGGCCTGCTTCGGGGCTGCCATCAGGACCGAAGAGCCGCATACCGGTGCGTCGGAAGGGGACGGTCCGCGATCCGTGCGAGACGCTGCCGTCGGAGCGGCGCGTGAACACCGCCGCCCGAGCCTCGGTACGCCGTCTCAGCAAGGGATTCCGACATGGCAGCCTCGCCCGTCCCGTCCGCCGACGCCACCTACCGCTTCGACGACCTGCGCGCCCTCTTCATCAACTGCACGCTCAAGCCGTCTCCGCAGCTCAGCCACACACAGGGGCTCCTCGACAAGAGCCGGGCCATCATGGACGGCCAAGGGGTCACGACGGACGTCGTACGCGCCGTGGACCACGACATCGCGCCGGGCGTCTACCCGGACATGACCGAGCACGGATTCGCCACCGACGCCTGGCCCGCACTGTACGAGCAGGTGATGGCGGCCGACATCCTGGTGCTCGCCGGGCCCATCTGGCTGGGCGACAACAGCTCGGTGACCAAGCTCGTCATCGAGCGGCTCTACGCCGGCTCGGGAACGCTCAACTCCGCGGGCCAGTACGCCTATTACGGACGAGTGGGCGGCTGTCTGATCACCGGCAACGAGGACGGCGTGAAGCACTGTGCCATGAACATCCTCTACAGCCTCCAGCACCTCGGCTACACGATCCCCCCGCAGGCCGACGCCGGCTGGATCGGCCCGGCGGGACCGGGACCGTCGTACCTCGACCCGGGATCGGGCGGCCCGGAGAACGACTTCACCAATCGCAACACCACGTTCATGACCTGGAACCTCATGCACCTGGCCGCCATGCTCAAGCACGCCAAGGGCATCCCGGCCCACGGCAACCAGCGCTCCGAGTGGGATGCCGGCTGCCGCTTCGACGCACCGAATCCCGACTACCGCTGAGCGGTCGGGCAGTCGGGCGGTCGGGCAGTCGGGCGGTCGGGCGGTCGGCAGTCGGGCAGTCCGTCGGGTGTTCGGTGGATCGGCGATCGCAACACATCGCATCGTAATTCTGCGATACTTCGATATGTTGTACTCGATCGCCGACACGAGGAGTGGTTCGATGGGCAGCATTGACGGTCTGGAACTCGGAACGTTCGGGGTCTACACCTTCGACTTCGAGGTCCAACCGGCGGCGCGGATACGCGAGTCGGCTCAGGAACTCGAGGAGCAGGGCTGGCGGGCCCTGTGGATTCCCGAGCTCCTCGGCCGCGAGGCGTTCACGCACGCCGGATACCTGCTGTCCTGTACCGATCGGATGCGGGTGATCAACGGCATCGCCCAGATCTGGTCACGCGGAGCCCAGTGGGCCTACGGCGCCGGCCTCCTGCTGGCCGACGCCTACCCCGACCGGCATGTGCTCGGTCTGGGATTCAGCGGCGGGCAGGGGCCGGGGATCAAGCCCCTGGCCGCCATGAGCGCCTATCTCGACGAGATGGACGCGCTCCGGACGCCCAACCCCCTGCCGAAGGCTCCGATGCGCCGCATCATGGCCGCGTACGGGCCCAAAATGCTTGAGCTGGCCGGCCGACGCACCGCCGGCGCGCAGACCTACCACGTCAACGTGGCACATACGGCGCAGGCGCGGGAGATCCTCGGGCCGGACGCGTTCCTCGGTGTCGAGCACGCGGTGCTGTTCGAGTCCGACCCCGGCAGGGCCCGGGCCATCGCGCGGGAACACCTGCACATCTACCTGAACTCCCCTTACAACATCGCGAAGTTCCGTCGCCTCGGCTACTCGGAGGAGGAGATCGCCGGGGCCGGCGACCGCATCGTCGACGACCTCGTGTTCTGGGGCGATCTGGACACCATCGTCGAGAAGCTCCGCGCCCACGTCGAGGCGGGGGCCGATCACGTCGCGGTGCAGGTGATCGGGATCGGGCCGGGCGAGTCCGCGATGCCGTACTGGCGCATGCTCGGTGAGGCGCTTCTGCCCGGAGCCGGCAGCGCCTGAGCTGCGGTGCTGTGGAGAGCCGGTGCGCGAAACCGCCCGTATCGAGATTTTCCGAATCATCGGTAGGTGGCTCTACCCTGGGCGCATGGCGGACACTGCGACCTCACCGGATCCTGAGCTGGTCGACGCGTTGCGCGCGTTGGCGAACCCCATGCGGTTGCAGATGCTGCTGTGGCTCCGCGAACCCGAACGCCACTTCCCGGCCGAGGAAGCGATCGCCGACCCGGTGGAGGTAGGGGTGTGCGTAAGCCATCTCCAGGCCAAGACGGGGCTCGCCCAGTCGACGGTGTCGGCGTACATGGCCGAGCTGCAGCGAGCAGGGCTGGTGCGGTCGACGCGCGTGGGCAAGTGGACGCACTACAAGCGTGACGAGCAGCGCATCGCCCAGTTGGTCGCCACGCTCGGGCGGACGCTGTAGAGCGGCCCGACTTTCCCTGTCCGGCATCCCCACGACCGAAACGTGCGTGAACGACATCTCCATGACCAGCAGCCCCATGACCGAAACCGATCCGCCGGCGCCGGACGAGATCCTCGCCGACATCCACCAGGGTGTCGGCAGGATCCTGCTCAACCGACCCAAGGCCCTCAACGCCCTGACCACGTCCATGGTCGCCGCCATCGACGACGTCCTGAGCGCCTGGGAACGTACGCCGCTCAAGGCCGTGGTGCTGGCCGCCACGAACCCGAAGGCGTTCTGCGCAGGTGGGGACATCCGCGCGATTCGGGAGAACAGCCTCGCGGGCGACGCCGAGGCCAGCGAGAGGTTCTTCGCCACCGAGTACCGGCTCAACGCCCGGATCGCCGAGTACCCGGTCCCGATCGTGTCCTTGATCGACGGTCTCTGCATGGGCGGTGGCCTCGGCCTGTCCGTGCACGGCGGCTTCCGCGTCGTCACCGAGAACGCGGTGCTGGCGATGCCCGAGACCGCCATCGGTTTCTTCCCTGACATCGGCGCGAGCTACTTCCTGCCGCGGCTTCCCGGCGCCATCGGCATGTACCTGGGGCTGACCGGGCACCGGCTCGACGCGGCCGACGCCCTGTACGCCGGGCTGGCCACCCACTTCATCCCCGCGGACCGGCTCGGCACGGTCATGGATGCCCTGGCCGACAGCCAAGGCGTCCCGATCGGCACCCTCCTCAGCGGTCTCAGCGGTCCGCCTCCGGTCGGGAGCGGCGGCCTGGCGAAGGTGCGCGGCGAGCTCGACCACGTCTTCGGCGCCGCCACCCTCACCGAGATCAGGGAACGCCTGCACTGTCTGGACAGCGCATGGGCGGCCGCGACGCGGGACGTCCTCGACGCCGTCTCCCCGCAGAGCCTGGAGATCACCCATGACCTGCTGACGGCGGGCAGGCGGCGCACACTGCGCCAGTGCCTCGACGCCGACCTCCGGCTCACTCGCACCACCATCCGCACGCCGGACTTCCTGGAGGGAGTCCGCGCGGCCCTGGTCGACAAGGACCGCACCCCGAAGTGGCAACGCGCACCCTGGGCCGAGGGAGCGAGCAGCTCTGCCGTGTGAACGGCGACTGCCATCCGGGACCCGCCTGCTATATTCAACAATGCGACTAGGTCATTAGTTGTGCATCAGCTTGTCGATCGGCCTATGGGCTGGTCGGACGTCGCGTAGGTGAGGACGAAAGGCGGTGGTCCCGATGTCCGTCGACGGGTACCTGCGGTACGTCGCCCTGGGCGACAGCCAGACGGAAGGGCTCGGGGACGGCGACGACGTCCGGGGCCTGCGCGGGTGGGCGGACCGGCTCGCCGAGCGGATCGCGACGGACAGCCCACGCGTCCGGTACGCCAATCTCGCCGTACGGGGACGCACGGCCGGGCAGGTGTACGCCGAACAGCTCGGCCCCGCCCTGGAGTTGCGGCCCGACCTTGTCACGGTCGTCGCCGGTGTCAACGACCTGCTGCGGCCGCGCTTCGACGCTGACGAGGTGGCCGGTCACCTGGAGGCGATGTTCGCCGCGCTCACCGCCGAGGGCACCCGCGTCGCCACGCTCACCTTCCCCGACGTCGCCCGGATCACCCCGCTGGCCAAGCCGATCAGTGCCCGCGTCCTGACGCTCAACGCCCGTATCCGGGAGGCGGGTCGGCGGCACGGCGTCGTGGTGGCCGAGACCTCCCACTACCCGGTCGTGACCGACCCCCGGCTGTGGAGCCCGGACCGGCTGCACGCGAGCCCACTGGGCCACGAGCGCATCGCGGCCGCTGTGGCCCACGCCCTCGAACTGCCCGGCAGCGACGACAGTTGGACAAAGCCCTTGCCCGCCGCCCTTGACACCCCTTCGCTCTGGCGGTCCACCCGAGCCGAACTGCGCTGGGCCGGCGCCTTCCTTGGCCCCTGGCTCGCTCGGCGGCTGCGCGGCCGGTCCTCCGGCGACGGCCGCCTGGCCAAGCGGCCCACTCTGCTTCCGGTGACCGAGCCGGCCGGGAAGTCCTCCTGAAGTTACGGCGTCTGACGTTCGCCCTTCGCCGTTCGCCGTTCGTCAGTCGTCGAGGAGCTGCCACGCGGTGAGGGCGAGCCTGGCGCGTAACAGACCTGTGGGGTCGGTGAGTTCGATGCCCAGGACCCTCGTGATCTGTTCGATTCGGCGGGCGACGCTGCTGTGGTGCAGGTGGAGCAGGTGGGCGGCCCGGCGCAGGGAGCCGGTGGCGCAGTGGGTGTCCAGCCTCTCCAGGTCTTCGGGGTTGCCGGCGATTCGGGCGATGGCGGCCACGTCGGCGTCCTACATCGCCACCGCGGAGTTCGACCCGAACCGTGACGAAGGCATCGACTACGCGCTGCGCCTCCTCCAGGCGGGCGTTTCGGTCGAACTGCACCAGTGGCCCGGCACCTTCCACGGATCGCTGGCGATCCAGTCCGCCGAAGTCTCGCAGCGCCAACTCGCCGAACTCGGCGCCGTCCTGCGCCGCGCTCTGGCCGAGTGAGCTCACCGCGGGCGGCCATATGGTCAGCCGCGGAGTCGACCGTCACCACGACGGGTGGTCGGAGCTAGGGGGTGTTTTGAAGGTCCCGCACAGCACCCACGGCGCCCGGCACGCACCCTCGCCGCACCGGCCGAAAGCCCCAAGTACGTCCAGTACGAGGGCCATCGTCCGGCACGCCGAGGGCACGCACCGAACACCGCGGGCACCGCACAGGACTTTCGACACACCCCCTAGCCGAGGTCCCGCTGCCGGGAGGTGGCCCAGATGTCGGAGTCCCAGTCCAGGAGTCGGATCAGCTCGTCCTCCCCGGGCCGGGGCGCGGGTGCTGCCTGGCCGGCGGAAGGGCGGGGTGGTGGGTTGCCGCCGCTGCGGGAGATCGTTCCACTGGCGGTGATGTTGTGCTCCACGCGCGGGCGGCGGAGGGTCTCGTAGAGCGACAGTGCGCTCTCCGTGTCGGGTGCGTCCCGCAGGCATTTCGCCAGTACGACGGCGTCCTCCAGTGCCATGGAGGCGCCCTGTCCGGTGGCGGGGGAGGCGGCGTGCGCCGCGTCGCCGATGAGCAGGGTCCGACCGGAGCGCCAGGGGGTGCCGAGCGGCATCTCGGTGGCGTTGGTGACCAGGATCCGGTCGTCCGTGGCGGCAACGATGTCCGCGGCGGGGGTGGCGTCCTTGCGCAGTAGCGGCAGGAGCAGATCCTGCCAGTGGGCGGGCGTGCCCTGCGCTGTCTCGTCGGCGGCCAGGGCCTTGCCGGAGATGCGCGCGAACCAGTACGTCTCGCCCTCGGGGGACACCGTGCAGCCGAAGGCGGCCCCGCTGCCCCGCACCATGGTGATGCACGCCGAATCGGTCCGCGCGGTCAGGGGAGCGCGGGTGGTGTAGCCGTAGAAGACGTACTGCCCCGCGTAGCCGGGCCGGGCGGTGGGGGCGATGCTCCGGCGGACGGTGGAGTTCAGTCCGTCGGCGCCGATGAGCAGGTCACCGGTCGCGCTGCTGCCGTCGGTGAAGTGCGCGGTGACGGTGTCCGGACCGTCCTCGACGGAGGCGAGCCGGGCGCCGTGCCGGATACGGATGCCGCGGCGCTCCGCCTCCCTCTGCAGCGCGGTGTTCAGCTCACCGCGGCGCAGGCACCGGTACTGGAGAAGAGGGTCGCCCGCCTCGCCGAGCGGCACCTGCGCCAACTCGGCGCCCGAGGCGTCGAGGACCCGCATCGCGGCGAGCGGAAAACCGGTCGCCGTGACAGCGGTGGAGGCGTCGATCTGCGCGAGAGCACGCATGCCGTTGCTCGCGAGCGTGAGGAACGCGCCGATGTCCTCGGCCGAGTCGGGATGCGCCTCGTACACGGCGACGTCGAACCCCGCCTTGTGCAGGGCCAGAGCCGCTGCGGTCCCGGCCGTCCCGCCGCCGACGATCACTGTGCGCCGTACGTCCACTCCGCCACTCCGCTCGTCCGCGCACGGCCCCCTCCGCCGCACCTGCACTTGATCGAACGCCTGCGAGGCGGCTGTGGTTCCGGTCGGACCCGGTCAGGACAGGCAGCCCACGTGGGCGAGGGCCTGCTTGAGGAGGACACCCTGGCCGCCCGGCATGTCGTTGAACACCAGCTCCGACGACGCCTCCTGGGGGGTGAACCAGACCAGGTCGAGGGCGTCCTGCCGGGGTCGGCAGTCGCCGGACACGGGGACGATGTAGGCGAGGGACACGGCGTGCTGGCGGGGGTCGTGGAACGGTGTGACGCCCTGTGTCGGGAAGTACTCGGCAACGGTGAAGGGCTGAAGGGCAGCCGGGACCCTGGGCAGCGCCACCGGGCCGAGGTCCTTCTCCAGGTTGCGCAGCAGGGCGTCCCGGACGCGCTCGTGGTGCAGGACCCGTCCGGAGACGAGCGCGCGGCTGACCGTTCCGTCCGGCCCGATACGCAGCAGCAGCCCGATGTGGGTGACTTCGCCGCTGTCGTCGACGCGCACCGGCACGGCCTCGACGTACAGGATCGGCATGCGCTCGCGCGCCAGTTCGAGTTCATCGGAACTCAGCCAGCCGGGCGTGGTTTCGGTCATGTCAGACATTGGTTGATCATACTTTCAACACCTCTTGGTGTGCGCGTATCTCTCCGGGGCATGTCGCCCGACGGAGTCCGGTCCACGGTCAGGCGGCGGGCTGCCAGCCCAGCGCCGGGCCGAGCTTCGTCGCGATGTCCGTGAGGATCTGGACGTAGTCCTCGTGGTCGAAGGTGAAGGGGAGCGCGAACGCGACCTCGTCGATCTCGCGGAACGCGGCGTGCGCGTACAACTGCTCGGCGATCTGCGCCGAGGTGCCGACCAGATCCGGCGCGAACATCATGCGCGCCGGACCCTGTGGAGCGGCCGTGCGCGTCATCCGCTGCGCCGCGTAGGCCTCGTACTTCGCGCGCTGCTCCGCCGAGGCGCTGTCGGTGGGGATGACGACGAGTCCCTGGGAGACGCGGGCACGGTCGCCGTCGGGGTGTACGGCGCGAAAGGCGCGGACGTGCGACAGCTGTATCTCGGCGAAGTCCTCCGACTCCTCCGCCTTCACGACGCTGCTGGTCAGCAGGTTCATCCCGTGCTCGCCGGCCCACCGGGCGGAGCGCAGGCTGCCGCCGCCGTACCACATACGGCGGCCCAGGCCGGGGGAGTGCGGCTGCACCCGGTCCGAGAACACCTCGAAGCCCTCGACGCCGCTGAAGTCACTGGCCGGCTTGCCGCGCACGAAGTCCAGCAGCCGCTGCACCCGCTCGTAGCCGAAGTCCTCGGCGTCGGCGGTGTCCGGGTAGATCGCGTGCTTGAGCTGCTCGTAGTGCATCGGCGGGCCGACGCTGATGCCGGGATTGAGACGGCCCCCGGACAGTACGTCGACCGTGGCCAGGTCCTCCGCCAGCCGGAGCGGGTTCTCCCAGCCCAGAGGGGTGACCGCGGTGCCGAGTTCGATGCGGCTGGTGCGCTGTGAGGCCGCGGCGAGGACGGCGACGGGGGAGGAGATGCCGTACTGCAGATGACGGTGGCGCAGCCAGGCGCTGTCGAAGCCCAACCGCTCGCCCAACTCGATGATTTCGAGGGTCGACTCGTGGCCGCGGCGCGGGTCGTCCCCGTCGAACAGCCCGATGGTCAGAAAGCCGAGTTTCCGCAGGGGTTGTGAGGTCGGCGGCACAGGGCTCCTCCATCGTTCGCGGCATGCTCTGCCGTACGCCAGCGCCGTGGTCTCGGAGCGCTGTCCTGTCTGGACCGTACACGTATCACCAGTTGGGCGAGCGTTGACATCGATCACGGCCGCTGACTTACTTACGCACCGAGAACGAGGCCCCAGGGGCCGGAACGGTGACGGTGGCGGTGATGTACGCAGCCTCGAGGACGGACGCAAGGCGCCCCCGCGGCTGCGATGTGCTGTGCGCCGACCGCTGCGTCGATCTGCTCCGCGTCAGCAGCGCCCTGTGTACCGGGTGTACCGCCGCGGGCCGTGCCCGTTGTCACGGCTGACCGCAACTGCCGCTCCTTGAAGGCCTTCTGACTCGCTGAAGTCACTGTGAAGGCCTTCTGACGGACGCCGCCCTCGCGCTGTCCTTCCTCTGACGAGGAGATACCCGACGCCGCGCCCCGGCCCCCGTCGGCGCAGCGCGTGCTGCCGCTGCGGCACCCGGGCCGCTGGATCCTCACGGCGGTCGTGCTGGTACCGGTCGCCCAGGTGGGCCACGGACTGGTGACCAACCCGTTCTGCCAGTGGGACCGGTTCTCGTACTGGTTCCTGCGCCCGACGATCCTCGACGGACGGCTCATCACCCTCGAAGTCGCCGCTTACAGCGCCGTGTTGGGGCTGGTCGGCGGAATCCTGATCGCGCCGGCCAGGCTCTCCGGGAGCCCGGTGCTTCGGTCGGCCGGCTGGGTCGCGACGCGCACCCTGCCGCCGACCCCGTTGCAGAAGGTGCGCGGCGCACTGCGCGACCTGCGTGCCCGCGTCCGCAAGGAGGCCGCCGTATGACCGCCGGGACGCCTGAAGCGGCCGTCGGCATGCGCCCCGCAGCCGGCGGCGGATTCCCTTGAGCTTGTGTAATATCCCAACCGGGTACTCAGTCATTACCTGGAGGGATGTCCGGATGTGGGAGATCGCGCGCTCGTGGGTCGACGGATGGGCCGTCTCCCGGCGGGCAGCGAAGCCGGTGGACGTGCCGTGGGGACTGAGAATCGAGGTCGGGATGCCGACTCGGACGGTCCGTCACGTCCTGCTCGACAGCGATGTCGAGACCGTCCGCAGGCTCGTCGGCGGGATCACCGAGCCGGGCACGTGCATCAAGGCCTTTCTGGAACCGGACATCATGGCGCCGTGGTTCTCGTCCGAGTGGGAGCCGACGGACCCCGGCTTTCTGATGGCCGTCGGCCTGCGTCCGTCCGTCGTGCGCGCGCCTGAGGGTTACACAGCCGCTGCCGAGACTGTCGACGATGTCACCTACGTACGCGTTCTGGCAGCCGACGGGGAGCTCGCCGCGCGCGGTCAGATCGGCCTGACAGGCGCCGCCTGCGTCTTCGACCAGATCATCACCGAAGAGGCTCACCAGCGCCTTGGTCTCGGGACGGTCGTGATGGGGACGCTCACCAACTCGGCCATCGAGAACGGTGTGGCCACCGGCATCCTGGGCGCGACCGTCCAAGGCCGGGCGCTCTACGAAACGCTCGACTGGAAGGTCCTCGCGCCGGTGACCGGCTTCATCCACAAGCCCGTCGCTCCCTGAGGCGGAACCCGGACTCGCGCGTTTTCCGCACGCCCGGTGAACAGGGCCATGTGACAGCCACGCAGATGGCCCCGCCGTTCCGAGGAACGGCGGGGCCACGTGGTGCGGTCGATCAACCCGGGGTCACCGGGGGAACGTGCGTCAGACGAGGGTCGCCAGCGACTCGTTCCAGGTGGCCGACGGGCGCATGACCGCCGCCGCCTTGGCGGGGTCCGGCTGGTAGTAGCCGCCGATCTCGGCGGGCTTGCCCTGGACGGCGAGGAGCTCGTCGACGATCGTCTGCTCCTGGGCGGAGAGCGTCTCGGCAAGCGGGGCGAACGCCTTGGCGAGGGCCGCGTCGTCCGTCTGCTGAGCCAGCTCCTGCGCCCAGTACAGGGACAGGAAGAAGTGGCTGCCGCGGTTGTCGATGCCGCCGACGCGGCGGGTCGGCGACTTGTCCTCGTTGAGGAAGGTCGCCGTCGCGCGGTCGAGGGTGTCGGCGAGGACCTGGGCGCGCGCGTTGCCGCGGGTCTGCGCGAGGTGCTCGAAGCTGGCCGCCAGGGCGAAGAACTCGCCGAGGCTGTCCCAGCGCAGGTAGTTCTCCTTGACGAGCTGCTGGACGTGCTTCGGCGCGGAGCCGCCGGCGCCCGTCTCGAACAGACCGCCGCCGGCCATCAGCGGGACGACCGACAGCATCTTGGCGCTGGTGCCCAGCTCCAGGATCGGGAACAGGTCGGTCAGGTAGTCACGCAGCACGTTGCCGGTGACCGAGATCGTGTCCTGACCCTTGCGGATGCGCTCCAGGGAGAACTTCGTCGCCTCGACCGGGGAGAGGATCTTGATGTCCAGGCCCTCGGTGTCGTGCTCCGGCAGGTACGCGTTGACCTTCTCGATGAGCTGCGCGTCGTGGGCGCGGGTCTCGTCCAGCCAGAACACGGCCGGGGCGCCGGTCGCGCGGGCGCGGGTGACGGCCAGCTTGACCCAGTCGCGGATCGGGGCGTCCTTGGCCTGGCAGGCGCGGAAGATGTCGCCCGGGGCGACAGCCTGCTCCAGGACCACGTTGCCGGCCTGGTCCACGAGGCGGACCGTGCCGGCGGCCGCGATCTCGAAGGTCTTGTCGTGGCTGCCGTACTCCTCGGCCTTCTGCGCCATGAGGCCGACGTTCGGGACGGAGCCCATGGTCGACGGGTCGAAGGCGCCGTTGGCGCGGCAGTCGTCGAGGACGACCTGGTACACGCCGGAGTAGCTGCTGTCCGGGAGGACGGCGAGGGTGTCGGCCTCCTGGCCGTCCGGGCCCCACATGTGGCCGGAGGTGCGGATCATCGCCGGCATGGAGGCGTCGACGATCACGTCGGAGGGGACGTGCAGGTTGGTGATGCCCTTGTCGGAGTCGACCATCGCCAGCTCCGGGCCCTCGGCGAGCTCGGCCTCGAAGGACGCCTTGATCGCGTCGCCCTCGGGCAGCGCCTCCAGGCCCTTGAGGATGCCGCCGAGACCGTCGTTCGGGGACAGGCCGGCCGCGGCGAGCTTCTCCCCGTACGAGGCGAACGTCCTCGGGAAGAAGGCGCGCACGACATGGCCGAAGATGATCGGGTCGGAGACCTTCATCATCGTGGCCTTGAGGTGCACGGAGAAGAGCACGCCCTCGGCCTTGGCGCGGGCGATCTGCTCCTTGAGGAAGGTGTTCAGCGCCGCGACGTGCAGGACGGAGGCGTCGACGACCTCGCCCGCGAGGACCGGTACCGACTCACGCAGGACAGTGGTGGAGCCGTCCTCGCCCGCCAGCTCGATGCGCAGCGAACCGGCCTCGGAGATCACCGTGGACTTCTCGGTGGAGCGGAAGTCCTCCGCGCCCATGGTCGCGACGTTGGTCTTCGAGTCGGACGACCACTTGCCCATGCGGTGCGGGTGGGTCTTGGCGTAGTTCTTGACCGAGGCGGGGGCGCGACGGTCGGAGTTGCCCTCGCGCAGCACCGGGTTCACGGCGGAGCCCTTGACCTTGTCGTAGCGGGCGCGGATGTCGCGCTCCTCGTCCGACTTCGGCTCGTCCGGGTAGTCCGGAAGCGCGTAGCCCTGCGACTGCAGCTCGGTGATCGCGGCCTTCAGCTGCGGGACCGACGCCGAGACGTTCGGCAGCTTGATGATGTTCGCCTCGGGCGTCTTCGCCAGTTCGCCGAGCTCGGCGAGGGCGTCGGCGATGCGCTGGCCCTCCTCCAGGAACTCGGGGAAGAGGGCGATGATGCGCCCGGCCAGCGAGATGTCACGGGTTTCCACAGTGACACCCGCCTGCGAGGCGTACGCCTGGACCACCGGCAGGAACGAATACGTCGCCAGGGCCGGGGCCTCGTCAGTGTGCGTATAGATGATGGTCGAGTCAGTCACCGGGTGCTCCGCTCCACGTCTGCAACATTGCTCGACATCAAGATATCTCGTGAGTGCTCCCCACTCGACAGGGCCCTGCCCCCAGCGGGGGCGAAATGCGCCGGGGAGACCGACATCGTCCGGCTCCGTGAGGCCACGGTTAGGGTGCACTCCATGATGTTCGGAAGCAGGGGGAAGGCGCGGTTTCTCGCCGCTGTCGAGGGCTTGGAGAGCGCCGTACGGGACCGGGACGCCAAGCGGTGCAGGCGGGGGCTCAGGGAGATTCACCGGGCCTACGGGAAGGCCGGGGACCAGGAGATCGCGGAGGGCGGGGCCCGGCTGGCCGCGCTGCTGCCGGAGCTGCCCGACGGGCCGCGCGGCGGTCTCGCCGTGTTCGTGGGTGCGTGCGTCGAGCGGGGTGCCGATGCCCGGCGGTGCGCTCCCGCCGTGCTCGCGGGGCTGGCGCAGGCCCTCGAAGCAGCTGAGGAGTTCTGCGAGCGCTGGGCGGCGAGCGGGGGCGGGGACTTCCCGGAGCCCGATGACGGCGATCCGGGGCCGGGTGTCGTCGAGCGCGGCGGACACTGTGCCGCCTTCGGTTGGTGGACGCTGCCCCAGTGGGAGATGGCCGCAGCCGCGATGCTCAGCCACGTCGAGGTCCGCAAGGAACTCGACAGCATCGTGCGCGCCCGCCTGCTGCGGGACCTGCGCACGGTCACCGAGGCTTCCGGGCACGACTTCAAGTGCCTCGAACAGGTCCTCCTCGTACTCGACGACGAGCCCCTGGTCGCCCTGGACCGCTCCTCGGGCGCCGGTTACGCGCTGCGGATGACCGGCCTCGGCGACACCTTCCAGCTCCATACGCTGCTCGCCGACGTCCTGATCGGCGGCGGCCACCTGCCCGGCCAGGCGCCCTCCGCGCGAGAGGCGGCCGTCTGTCGCGACGCACCGGGCCAGGTCCCGACCACCGGATCGTTCAACCTCGTCGCCCCGGACGGGAGCTTGCTGTGGAACGAGGGGACACCCGCCGACATCCCGGTCGTCGACGGGGTCCGGCTGCTGGTCCTCGACCCGCCCCCGTACCGGCGGGGCTGGCCGGCCGCTTCTTCCCGAACATGCCCGGCGACCTGGTGCTGGAGCGGGTGCTCGGCGCGGAGGAGACGGCGCAGTGGTTCACGCAGGTGGCGCCCGCCAAGGGCTGAGGGTTACGGCAGCGGTGCGGTGCTCTGCTCCCTGTGGGGCTCCGTCCGGTGGGGTTCCCGCTGGTGCGGGATCGCCACCGACCCCTGCTGCAGGGCGACCGTACGCGCGGGTGCGGGAATGTGGATCCCCTCCTCGCGGTACCGCTTGTGCAGGCGCTTGATGAACTCGTGCTTGATCCGGTACTGGTCGCTGAACTCGCCCACGCCGAGGATGATCGTGAAGCCGATGCGGGAGTCGCCGAAGGTGTGGAAACGGATGGCGGGCTCGTGGTCGGGGACGGCGCCGGTGATCTCGGTCATCACCTCGGCGATGACCTCGGTGGTGACGCGCTCCACGTGGTCCAGGTCGCTGTCGTAGCTGACGCCGGCCTGGACGAGGATGGTCAACTGCTGTTCCGGGCGGTTGTAGTTGGTCATGTTGGTGCCCGCCAACTGGCCGTTGGGGATGATGACCAGGTTGTTGGAGAGCTGTCGCACGGTCGTCTGCCGCCAGTTGATGTCGACGACGTAGCCCTCCTCGCCGCTGCTGAGGCGGATGTAGTCGCCGGGCTGGACGGTCTTCGAGGCGAGGATGTGGATACCGGCGAAGAGGTTCGCGAGGGTGTCCTGCAGGGCCAGCGCGACCGCGAGGCCGCCGACGCCCAGGGCGGTGAGCAGCGGGGCTATGGAGATGCCCAGCGTCTGCAGCATGACGAGGAAGCCCATCGCCAGCACCACGACCCGGGTGATGTTGACGAAGATGGTGGCCGACCCGGCGACGCCCGAGCGGGACTGCGTCACGGCCCGGACCAGACCGGTGATCACCCTGGCCGCGGTGATCGTCGCGACCAGGATCAGCAGGACGGTCAGGATCCGGTTGACGTTGCGTCCGACGGACGCGGTCAGCGGGAGCGCCGCGCCCGCCGCGGCGATCCCGCCGGCAACCGCCGCCCAGGGCACCAGGGTTCGCAGCGCGTCGACGATGACGTCGTCGCCGCTCCACCGGGTCCGGGTCGCGTGCTTGCCGAGCCACCGCAGCAGCGCGCGCAGCAGAAGGGCCGCCAGCAGACCGGCCACGACCGCGATCCCGGCGATGACGAAGTCGTCCAGCGTGAGGTCCCGCTTCATCGTCCACCTCCAGCGGTGCGGAGGCGGGGGCCCGCCGCGGCCGACGGAGCGAGGTCCGCCTCGGACTGCCCCATCGGGCGCCGTATGTGATGTGTCGTCACCATGTCACCTGCTCGAATCCGGTATGCGCGATCTCGCCGGGAACACGAGTTCGTCGTCCGGCGCGAAGGTTCATCCTGCCGCATGCCGAAGGGCTCGCCGACCGCGTCACAGCCCGCTGAACGAGCCGTGCCGGCCGGCGCCCGAGGCGAAGCGTGCGGCGCCCTCCAGGCTCTCGTCCAACGCCTCCATGCCGTACCGGAGTTCGCGACGCATCGCCAGGGTCTCGACCGCCCCCTCCTGGTCCAGGACGGAGGCGCGGTCGCCGCGGAGGCAGGCCTGCGGGAAGCCGGCGATGTCGGCGGCCAGTCGCTCGGCCTCGGTGCGGGCGCTGCCGGGCGGGACGATCCGGTTGGCCAGGCCCATTTCGTACGCCTCCGGGGCGGGGACCGGGCGGCCGGTGAGGATCATGTCCATCGCGCGGCTGGTGCCGATGAGCCGGGGCAGCCGTACCGTGCCGCCGTCGATGAGCGGCACGCCCCAGCGGCGGCAGAAGACCCCGAAGACCGCGTCCTCCTCGGCGACCCGCAGATCGCACCAGAGCGCCAGTTCCAGGCCCCCTGCCACGGCGTGCCCGGCGACCGCCGCGATCACCGGCTTGGACAGCCGCATGCGGGTGGGGCCCATCGGCCCGTCACCGTCCTCGGCGACCACGTTGCCGCGCTCGGTGCCGATCGCCTTGAGGTCCGCGCCCGCGCAGAAAGTACCGCCCTCGCCCCACAGCACCGCCACCCGGGCCGCGGTGTCGTCCTCGAACTCGCGGAAGGCGTCGGCGAGTTCGACGGCGGTGGGGCCGTCCACCGCGTTGCGGGCCTCTGGGCGGGACAGTACGACCGTGGTGACGTACCCCTGGCGTTCGATCCGGACCGGCATCGCGCTGTCTCCCTCTCCCGACCACTGCGACTGGCGTACGCCGAGGTTACTCCGCGGTAGCGCAGCTGTCGGCGGAATGCGCCGCCCACTCGGGGAAGGGGTCGTCGTACGCCGTCCCCGACGACCGTTCGGCCTCGGTCAGCAGGCACTGCGACAGCGCGAGCCGCAGCGACTGGCGCCGCAGGTCCGTGCCGATGAACACGAGCTCCTGCCCCCGCACCGGATCGTCGCCGTGGGCCGCGACCGGTTCGAAGCGGGCGACGGAGCCCGCCTGCGACCACAGTCCGGTGGTGTCCGGGCGGCTGGCGAGAGTGAAGAAGCCCTTGGAGCGCAGTACTCGGCCGTAGGCGCCGTCGCCGAGCGGGCCGGTCAGCAACTGCCAGAGGCGGCCGGGGTGGAAGGGGCGCGGATCGCGCAGGACGAGGGACGAGATGCCGTACTCCTCGGTCTCCGGGACGTGGTCGCCGTTGAGCTCCGCCACCCAGCCCGGTGCCTGCTCGGCCCGGTCGAGGTCGAACAGCCCGGTGCCCAGGAGGCGGGCCGGGTCGATCGCGCCGCGGACCGTGCGGTGCACGCGCGCGGACGGGTTGAGGCGGCGCAGGGTCGCCTCCAGGCGGGTGGCCGCCTCGTCGGTGACCAGGTCCGTCTTGTTGAGGAGGAGGACGTCCGCGAACTCGATCTGGTCCACCAGCAGATCGCTGACGGTGCGCTCGTCCCCCTCGACCGGGGTGATTCCGCGGTCGAGCAGGTCGTCGCCGCGGTCCAGTTCCGGCAGGAAGTTCACCGCGTCGACGACCGTGACCATGGTGTCGAGGCGGGCGAGGTCCGCGAGGCTCGCCCCGTCGTCGCGCGTGAACGCGAAGGTCGCCGCGACCGGCATGGGTTCCGAGATGCCGCTGGACTCGATGAGCAGATAGTCGAACCGCCCCTCGCGCGCGAGGCGTTCGACCTCGTCGAGAAGGTCGTCGCGCAGCGTGCAGCAGATGCAGCCGTTGGTCAGCTCCACGAGCCGCTCCTCGGTGCGGGAGAGGGCGCCGCCGTCCCGTATCAGCGAGGCGTCGATGTTGATCTCGCTCATGTCGTTCACGATGACCGCGACCCGCAGGCCCTGGCGGTTGCCGAGGATGTGATGGAGCAGGGTGGTCTTGCCGGCGCCGAGGAAGCCGGACAGGACGGTCACAGGGAGACGGCTGTCGCCGGGGGTGGTGAGCACGCCCGGCACGCTAGCTTAATGGAAATGATTTTCACAAGCTGGAAGACTGTGAGCCTACGGGCGCTCAGATCACCTTCAGACGGACCAGCGCGCCCAGCGTCAGCGCCCCCGGCAGCAGCGGCAGCCACACCGTGATGATCCGGTACGCCAGCACCACGGCCGTGGCCACGGCCACCGGGCCGCCCGCCGCGACCAGCGCCACGACGAGCGCGGCCTCCACCGAGCCGAGGCCGCCCGGCGTCGGCACCAGGGCCACGGCCACCGTCGCCGCGAGATACGCGAGCGCCATGTGCAGTGGTGGCACCGGCAGGTCCAGCGCCTGCCCCACCGCGGTCAGTCCGGCCGCCTGGAGCACCGGGAAGGCCAGCGACCCGCCCCACAGGGCGAGCGCACGGGCGGGCCGGGCGTGCACCGAGCGGGCCTCGCGCAGTGCGGTGCGCAGGAAGGCCGCCACCGCCGTCCGCAACCGTCCGACGCAGAGCAGCGTGAGCGCCGCGATGCACAGCACCCCGGCACCTGCGAGCAGCAGCGGCCCGGCCGCCCCGGCCGGGATCAGCGTTCTCAGATGCAGCGCGCCCGGAAAGGCGACCAGCAGGACCAGCAGCAGACCCAGCCGGGTCACCGACTCCGCGAGCAGATAGAGCGCGAGCGCCGCCGACGAACGGGCGAGCGGCACCCCGCACACCGTCATGAAGCGCAGGTTGACCGCGCCCGCCCCGAGGCCGGTCGGCAGCAGATGGTTGGCCGCGCCCGCCGCGAACTGCGTGGCCAGCAGCCGCCGTGCGGGCAGCCGCTCGACGACCGCGCCCTGCCGGGTGAAGGCCGCCGCGACCCAGGTGAGGCAGGTCGCGGCAGCGGCGGCCAGCAGCCAGGGCCACTCGGCCGTCGCCAGCTGGCCGAAGCCCTCCGCGAGGACGGAGCGGTGGCGCACCGCGACCACCAGGACGAGCAGAAGCGGAAGCAGGCACAGGACCTGCCGGACCGGAAGGCGTCTGGGGAGTCCCTGGGGAAGTTCGGGGAGTCCTTCGGGGAGGCGTACCGCAGTCACATCGGGAGAGGTTTTCCACACCGCACCAACGTGGGGTTGCGGGCACGGGGACGGCGGCTGACACGCCGGGCAAAGGCAGGTCGCCGGATGCGCGGCGGCTGCCGGAACCCCTGTGTGTGCGGGTTTCTGCCGGCTTTCGTTGACCTCAACGAAGCTTGAGGTCTTAACGTCTCTCCCATGAGCATGGAGACCACCGCCTGGACCCAGCTGCACAGCGTCATGAACGCGCAGCAGGAACGCCGCCCCTTCGACCCCGCGACGCTGCGCCGCATCGCCGCCTTCGCCGGCCCACACCGCCGCCGCATCATCCAGTTCGTGCTGCTCAGCGTGGTGACCGCGCTTCTCGCCGTGGCGACGCCGGTGCTCGCGGGGCACGTCGTCGACACGATCGTGTCCCACGGCGACGAGGGCACCGTCGTCCGCCTTGCCGTGCTCATCGCTGTGATCGCGCTCGCCGAGGCGGCGTTCGGGATCCTCAGCCGATGGTTGTCGTCGACGCTGGGTGAAGGGCTCATCCTGGATCTTCGGACGGCTGTGTTCGATCATGTGCAGCGCATGCCGGTCGCGTTTTTCACACGTACCCGTACGGGCGCGCTAGTCAGTCGTCTCAACAATGACGTCATCGGAGCCCAGCGCGCCTTCAGCAACACCCTGTCGGGAGTGGTCAGCAATCTGGTGACGCTGCTGCTCACGCTGGCCGTGATGCTCACCCTGTCCTGGCAGATCACCCTGCTCGCGCTCGTCCTGCTGCCGGTGTTCGTGATCCCCGCCCGGCGGATGGGCAGCCGGATGGCGAAGCTCCAGCGCGAGGCGGCGGACCTCAACGCCTCGATGGGCACCCGGATGACCGAGCGGTTCTCCGCGCCCGGCGCCACGCTGGTCAAGCTGTTCGGGCGGCCCGAGCAGGAGTCGGTCGAGTTCGCGGCGCGCGCCCGGCGGGTACGGGACATCGGCGTACGGACGGCGATGGCGCAGTCGGCGTTCATCACGGCGCTGACGCTGGTGTCGGCTCTGGCGCTCGCGCTCGTCTACGGTCTCGGCGGCTGGTTCGCGCTGCGCGGCACCCTGGAGCCGGGCGCGGTCGTCTCCCTGGCGCTGCTGCTGACCCGCCTGTACGCGCCGCTCACCTCGCTCGCCGGGGCTCGCGTGGAGGTCATGAGTGCCCTCGTCAGCTTCGAGCGCGTCTTCGAGGTGCTCGACCTCAAGCCGCTGATCGAGGAGAAGCCGGACGCGCGCAAGGTGCCCGAAGGTCCGGCGGCCGTGGAGTTCGACGACGTCCGCTTCGCCTACCCCTCCGCCGACAAGGTCTCCCTCGCCTCGCTGGAGGAGGTCGCCGCCCTCGACACCCGCGGCGGCGCCGAGGTCCTGCACGGCGTCTCCTTCCGCGCCGAACCCGGCCAGACCGTCGCGCTCGTCGGCTCCTCCGGCGCGGGCAAGTCGACCATCGCCCAGCTGCTGCCCCGGCTGTACGACACCGACGAGGGCACCGTCCGCATCGGCGGGGTCGACGTGCGTGACCTGAGCGCCGACTCGATGCGCGAGACCCTCGGCATGGTCACCCAGGACGGGCACCTGTTCCACGACTCGGTGCGGGAGAACCTGCTGCTGGCCCGGCCGGCGGCGACCGAGGACGAGCTGTGGGACGTACTGCGCCGCGCCCGCCTGGAGGACCTCGTCCACTCCCTGCCCGACGGCCTCGACACCGTGGTCGGCGAACGCGGCTACCGGCTCTCCGGCGGCGAACGCCAGCGCATGACCATCGCCCGCCTGCTGCTGGCCCGCCAGCGCGTCGTCATCCTCGACGAGGCCACCGCCCACCTGGACAACACCTCGGAGGCGGCCGTCCAGGAGGCGCTCGCCGAGGCGTTGGAGGGCCGGACCGCCGTGGTGATCGCACACCGCCTGTCGACCGTGCGGGCGGCGGATGCGATCCTCGTCGTGGAGGCAGGGCAGATCGTGGAACGGGGCACGCACGAGGAGCTGCTCGCCGCCGGCGGACGCTACGCGGAGCTGTACCGTACCCAGTTCGAGAAGCACCCTGCGGAGGCGGCGCAAACGATCTGATCGCTCGTGATTGGTTCCCGATCGGAATCTTCACAGTGACCACTGATAATTTACGAAGGGCGCGATGTACCAATAGCTCGGGTGGGGGGAACGCCCGATCAAGAGGTCAGGGGGGCTCGCGGTCGCTTGTGCGGCCGCTGCGTCAATCCGCGCTGGTCAGGTGTAAGTGCGGAGGGAGACGCGGCCGTGACGTGGGCATGCCAATCAAGGGGGGCGTTCAGCCTCACCCGTCCCATAGGTGACGCACGTTCGGATGTGCGGCATGGCTGAGCCGGAGGCAGGACCCGGCTCGCGCCGTCGCCGCGCGGCCCCGAAGCAGCCCTGGCACCGCCGTCTGCGTGGCCTCGGCCGCGGCGCCGCGGGCACGGAGGCGGGCGCGGCTTCGCCCCGGCAGGGCGACCTCGGTCGAGGCCGTCATCCAGGCCTCGCGAGCCGTCGAGGCCGGCGACGCCGACATCGTGCTCGCGGGCGGCGTGGAATCGATGAGCCGCGCA
>NZ_JBEXDZ010000031.1:0-70978 GCF_040606085.1 Streptomyces sp. NPDC005485
GGCAGCGCCTGGTCGGCGATTGCTGCCGCCCATCCCTCGGTGGCAGGGGGAGTCTCCTGGGGGCTCCGGGGGCCGGACGAGCTCATGAGCGACACCCTTCGTATGGCTGCGTCACCAATCAAGATGAAAGGACCTTACGACGTTAGCTCCTTTCACTTCAAGAGGGCAGGGGTGTCGTACCCTGAGTCAGTGGCCAAACGGTCACGGTCATGTCGGTAGAGCCGAACGATCAGCGAAAGAGAGGCAGGGTCATGGTGTGGTCCGCGTCCACGCGGTACGAGGTCGATCCGGCGCCGCCCGGGCTGGCGCTCGTGCACGACCTGCTCAACACCATTCCCGCCGGCCGGCCCCGGGCGGCCGATCTCCTGGACGGCCTCGCCGACGCACAGGCCTGGGTCGATCAGGCGCTGGACTGCTGGGCGCAGGAGAGGGAGCAGGCTGCCGCACAGGTGCAGCTCACCGAGAGCGATCTCGAGGAACTGCGCGGCCTGCGTGCCGAGTTGCGGCGGCTTCTCGCCTCACGCAACGACGACGGCATGGACGCCGACGACCAGACCGTTGCGCCCGCTGTTCATGTCGCGGCGGCGGCCGTGCGGATGGACCGCAACGGCCGGGCCGTCCTGGAGCCTCGCGGCCAGGGCTGGCGGTATGTGGCCGCCCTGGTGCTCCTGGAGGTGTTCCAGGCTCAGCAGGCGGACACCTGGCGCCGACTCAAGATCTGCCGCAATACGCGCTGCACAACGGCATTCTTCGACCGCTCCCGCAACAACAGCGGCGTATGGCACTCCACCAAGACCTGCGGCAACCCCGAGAACCTGCGTGCCCACCGGGCACGTCAGCGTGTCCGTACCTCCGGGTGACTGCGCGTCGAACGCCTTCGTCCGGTCCATCTGGGGGACGTCGGCGGCCGTGCTGCCTGTTTGTGTGACACGGGCCGTCATCTCTGAAATTAGCATAATAAGTTTGCTCCTTTCCTAATTGGGTCAGAGGTGAGCCCGGGGGTCAGAGGGTGAGGGGGTAGCGGGCATCACATTCACTTGAGGTGAAATAAGTGAAGGCCATACGATTATTGCGCCACGAGGGAGTTTCCGGCGAAGATGTGGCGCGGTACGACGCGTGGCGGCACTGCGCTCTGTCGTGCCCACGGCCGATGGCGCGCCCTGCAGCGCCCCCCAGGGCCAACCCGTGTGACGTCGCCGTGGCCGCACTCGAAGACATCAGGGCTCACTACTCGGCCGGTCCTGCCGGCCCGCGACGCCGCGAAGGCGGCCTGGAGGTTGAACGCATGGCACCCGAGACGCAGCGACCGCCGACGCATCCGTCCGGCAGGGACTCGACGGCAGACGGGTCCTCGGCAGGTGACGGTATCCGGCGTCGGACGATTCAGGCAGGCGGACTGGACGTTCCGATCCTGGAGGCCGGGAACGGGCCGCTCGTCCTGTGCCTCCACGGCTTTCCCGACCATGCCGGCTCCTGGGAGGGGATTCTCGAGAGCCTCGCAAAGGGCGGCTACTGGGCGGTCGCTCCCGCGCAGCGCGGATACTGGCCCGCCGGCGCGGCGCCCGACGGCTCCTATCGCGCGTCGGCGACCGGGCAGGACGTCCTGAATCTGATCGAAGCGCTCGGGCGTGATCGGGCGGATCTCGTCGGGCACGACCTCGGCGCCCGGGCGGCGTACGCGGCGGCGAGCCTCGACGCCACACGCGTCCGCAGACTTGTCGGCATGGCGGTTCCCTACGGGCCGCAACTGCGCACCGCCTGGCTCACCAACGGCGACCAGCAGCGACGCAGCTGGTACATGTACTTCTTCCAGACGGCCCTGGCGGAGCCGGCCGTCGAGCTCAACGACTTCGCCTTCATCGACCGGCTCTGGCAGGAGTGGTCGCCCGGCTACGAGCTGCCGGACGCGGAGCGGGCCGCGCTCAAGGAAACCTTCCGTGCTCCAGGAGTCCTGACCGAGACCCTGGGCTACTACCGCCAGCTGTTCTCACCCCCCGCCGGTGAGGCGACGCGAGCCCTGGAAGCCCGGGCAAGCGGCGCCATCACCGTCCCGTCGCTCTACCTCCACGGGGCCGACGACAACTGCATGTCCGTGGAGCTCAGCGACGGCATGGAAGCCGCGTTCAAGAACGGCTTCGAACGCGTCGTCGTACCCCGTGCCGGACACTTCCTCCACCTTGAGCAGCCCAAGCCGGTCGCCGATCACATCCTGAGCTTTCTGAACAACTGACCCATCACTCTGCTCCGGAACGGACAGGGGGCAGAGGCTGCCGCCGGCGACCTGCATGGGCATTCCGTGGGCGATGTCGCCCACGGAATGGCCCGCGCCCGCCGGCGCCAGCCACCTTCGTAGGCCGCTGACCCGGCGGGCGTGCGCGTCACTTGTCCGAACCGCGCCTCTCGTGTCCGAAGGCGCGCAGAAGGAAGGGCAGCATGTGGTCGGCCGTCTCCGCCGCGGTCGCAGCGTCGACCTGGTTCGGCGGCAGGGGGGTGAGGAAGAACCTGCTCATCATGGGACCGATCACCAGGTCGCCGAGCAGGTCGGCGTGCTCCACCGGCGGGATCTCGCCCCGGTCGACCGCACGTTGCGTTATCTCCTCCATACGTCGGCGCACGGGGACCATGAAGGCGTTCGTGAGGGCCTCGGCCAGGGAGGGGCTGTACGCGGCCTCGCCGATCAGAGTGCGCAGCACCCCTCCCTCGTTGCCGGTCAGGGAAGCTGCTTTGTCGCGGAGCAGGGCACGCAGGTCACCTTCGAGTGTGCCGGTGTCCGGCTGCGCCGTCAGTTCCTTGGCGTACGCGGCGGCGGCGTCGACGACCATGACCTCTTTGGACGGCCAGCGGCGGTAGAGAGTGGCGGTGGACACTCCGGCGCGGGACGCGACGGCGGCGGTGGTGAGCCCGCCGTAACCGCTCTCGGTCAAAACGGCCAGAGTCGCATCGAGCAGCGCACGGTCGCGGGAGGCATCGCGGGGGCGCCCCCGACGTGCCTGCGCCCCGGTCATCAGGCGGCTCCCGAAGAGATCCGGCGGGATGGGTGGGCGGCGGAGCGGACTGGATGGTCGGGCTGCCGTACGGAACGTTGAGTAAGGGTGGGGTAGGTCACACGGCAAGTATACCGGCATACGAAACGAAAGGCTTTCGTTTCGTATATGCTTCCGGGTATGAACACCAACGCACCCACCGGCGGTCAGCCGGACATCGCCGTTACGACGGCCCCCGCGGCGGAGACCGTCGCGCGACTGCGTGCCACGTTCGACACCGGCCGCACCCAGCCCGTGGCCTGGCGCAAGCAGCAACTGCAGGCGTTGAAGCGTCTACTGACGGAGCATGAGGACGACTTCGCTCAGGCGCTGCACACCGACCTCGGCAAGAGCGCGACCGAGTCGTACATGATGGAGATCGGCTTCCTGGTCAAGGAGATCGACCACACCCTGAGTCATCTCGACCGGTGGCTGCGCCCGAAGAGGGTCTCCGTACCCCTGTCGCTCGTGCCGTCCCGGGCCTGGACCGTGCGTGAGCCGCTGGGCGTCGTGCTGGTCATCGCCCCCTGGAACTTCCCGGTCAATCTGGCGCTCGCGCCGGTCATCGGGGCACTGGCCGCCGGTAACGCCGTCGTCCTCAAGCCCAGCGAGGTGGCCCCCGCGACCTCGGCCGTGCTCGCCCACTGGTTGCCCCGGGTCCTGGACCCGCAGGCCGTGGCCGTCGTCGAGGGAGGCGTGCCGGAGACGACCGCCCTTTTGGAGCAGCGCTTCGACCACATCTTCTACACCGGCAACGGCGCGGTCGGACGCATCGTCATGACCGCCGCGGCCCGCCATCTGACCCCGGTCACCCTGGAGCTGGGTGGTAAGAGCCCCGCCATCGTCGAACCCGGCGCCGACCTCGCGACGGCCGCCCGCCGCATCGCCTGGGGCAAGTTCTCGAACGCGGGCCAGACCTGCGTCGCACCCGACTACGTGCTCGCGATAGGCGAGGCGGGCGCCGAGATAGAGCCGCACCTGCGCAATGCGATCCGCGAGATGTACGGCACCGATCCGGCCCACAGCGACGACTACGGCCGCATCATCAACGAGCGCCACTTCGACCGGCTGGCCGGCCTCCTGAAGGACGGCCGAACCGTCGTGGGCGGCGACCACGACCGCGACGCACGCTACATCGCCCCCACCGTGCTGGCCGACGTCGACCCCGACTCCCCGGTGATGCGCGACGAGATCTTCGGCCCCATCCTGCCCATAGTCCGGGTCCCCGACCTTGACGCCGCGATCGCCTTCATCACCGGACGGGACAAGCCGCTGGCTCTCTACGCCTTCACCGCGTCCAGGCGCTCCAAGCGGCGCCTCACCACGGAGACCTCCTCCGGCGGCCTGGGCTTCGGTGTCACGACCATGCAGCTCGCCGTGCCGGGACTGCCCTTCGGCGGGGTCGGTGAGAGCGGCATGGGCCGCTACCACGGCTCGTACTCCATGGACACGTTCAGTCACATCAAGTCCGTGCTCGACAAGCCGCTCCGAGCGGACACGCTGCGCGTGACGTACCCGCCCTACACCCGCGGCAAGGACCGCATCCTGCGACGCATCACGTGAGCCGGGTGATCACCGCCCCGCAGTCAGGGATGACGACCTTCAGCATCACGACCATCGCCGAGCCGGGCCTCCGGGCCCGCCTCGACACCAGATGACGGTTCCCGACCGTCGCAAGATCGAAAGGAGAAGGGGAAGAGGTACCCGCAAGGGCGCGCCACGTCCCCGACAGTCATGGGCAAGATCGACTACCGTACCCAGACCACATTGATCACCGGGGCGAGTGCAGGACTCGGCGCGGAGTTCGCCCGCGGCTTCGCCGAGCGCGGCTCGAACCTCGTGCTGGTCGCCCGCCGCGCGGACCGGCTGGAGGCCTTGGCCGACGAGCTGTCCGCGAAGCACAGGATCACCGTCACGGTGGTGCCCTTCGACCTCACCGTGCCGGCCGCCGGTGAAGCGCTGGCCAAGGAGGTGGCCCGGCGCGGGATCACCGTCACCAGCCTCGTGAACAACGCCGGCTTCGGTACTCATGCCCCGTTCTGCCAGGATGATCCGGAACGCATGCAGCAGGAGATCGGCCTGAACGTGAGCAGCCTGGTCGACGTCACCAGGGCGTTCATCGACCAGCTGACCGGTGTCCTGGTCAACGTCGCCAGCACACTCGGGTACCAGCCGTGGCCGAACGCCGCCGTCTACGGGGCGACCAAGGCCTTCGTGCTGAGTTTCACCGAGGCGCTGTGGCAGGAATCGCGAGGGACCGGCCTGCGCGTGCTCGCCATCTCCCCGGGTCCGACCCGCACCGAGTTCTTCGACGCGCTCGGCTCCGACGACATGGCCCGCGGTGTCCCGAAGCAGACCCCGCGCCAGGTGGTCACCACCGCACTGCGCGCGCTGGACCGGCGCAACCCGCCGCCCAGCGTCGTGTCCGGCACATTCAACTGGGTGGGCACCCTCGTCTCCCGTTTCACCACACGCCGAGTCACCGCTCTGGCCTTCGGCGCGATGACGCAGTGGCAGATGGGCTCGAGTCGGTCTGGCCACTGACGCTCTCCAGACCACCGTTACGTCGCACTGACGATGCCTCCATCGACGACCTCCGGGCGGCGCTGGACATCATCAATCGCCCTTCCCGGCGCACCGCGCTGGTGAGCGGGCTTCGCACCAGCGCCAGCCTGCGTGAACACGGTGCCCAACCCCCGTCACATGGCTCGCCGCGCCCGTCACCGAGCCGAACTCGCAGGGGAATCATTCACAGACGATCTCGCGCGCCAGGACGGCAGCACGGTCTTCCGCGCCGAGGACGGCTCCGCCGTCTCCTCCCACTTCTTCGGACAGTCCTCCTTCGCCGGCGTGACGAACGTCGCCGAGCGGAGCGTCATGAAGGTGTCCGAGACCGCCCCGCTCGAAATTGCTCACCGGCGCCAGTGTGACCTTCGTCCTCGAGGGCGATGCAGTGCCACAGGTACTGATTCCGCAGCTGATCGCCCTCTACGAGGCCGGCAGGTTCCCGTTCGACAAGCTCATCAAGCGCTACGCGTTCGAGGACATCAACCAGGCCTTCGAGGACAGCGAGAACGGGGTCGCGCTCAAGCCGGTGGTCACCTTTTGAGCACGTAGCACGGGAGAGGAACGGCACTCCTTCCCTTGCCCAGCGAAAACCGGGCGGTTTACAGTGGCAGCGCTCGAAGATTGTTGAACGATCCTCCTGTCGGCCATGTGCCGAGTAGTGCGCCTGGACCATGAAGGGACCGATGTGAGCAGGAACGAGATGAGCGTGCCCCGCTCTGTCCAGGAGGCGGTTCACGCCTGCGCCGTACGGGCGACGCAGGGCTCGGCGGCCTTGGCCAGGGCGTCGGACGTGGAGATCGACACCGCGCTGCGGGCCATGGCGGAGCGGCTGCAGACGGCACGCGACGTGCTGACAGCGGCGAATCAGGAAGACCTGCGATCGGCCGCCGCAAGCGGGATGTCGGCGGCACTGCAGGATCGCCTGCGGCTGACCGGCCCTCGACTGGAGGAGATGGCCGAGGCGTTGCGTACGCTGGCGGACGTGCCGCACGAGCCGCGGGACACCGTCCTCGAGGAGCGTCCCGACGGCCTGGTCCTGCTGGAGCGCCGCCGCCCCGTGGGGGTCATCGGCGCGAACTTCGAGGCGCGTCCGAATGTGACACTCGACGTCGCCTCGCAGTTCCTCAAGTCCCGCAACGGCGGCGTGCTGCGCACCGGTTCGGCGGCCCTGCGCTCCTCCCAGGCCCTGATCACTCACGTGGTCACGCCCGCTCTCACCGACGCGGGACTGGACCCGGACGCCATCCAGCTGGTGCCGAGCGAGGACCGGTCGGCGGCGTACGCGCTGGTGTCGCTGCCCGAGACCATCCCCCTGGTCATCCTGCGCGGCAGCGGCGAAAGCACCCGGGAACTCGGTCGCGAGGCCGCCCGCCACGGTGTGCGCACGCTGGCCCACGCGGACGGCGGCGGAGTGCTGTATGTGGCCCGGGACGCCGACGAGAAGCTGGTGCACGAGCTGGTCACCAGCAGCCTGGACCGGCTGGGCGTCTGCAACCGGCTCAATCTTCTCCTCATCGACCGGGCCGTCCACGACAAGCTGCTTCCGGGCATTGTGAAGACCCTCGAAGGCCTGGGCATTGCGGCATCGCTGCCGCCGCACACCCACGCGCGCGGTTACGAGTGGTCCCTGGACTCCGAGAACGCAGCGACGGTGACGATCGACGAGGCGGACGGCCCGGTCCAAGCGGCACGGATCGCCAACGAGGAGACCTCCGGACTGGCCGCTGCCATCGCCACACACGACCCGGACACCGCGGCCCAGTTCATGGACGCCTACGGTGGCTCAGGCGTCTTCTGGAACTCCACCACACGCCTCCTCGACGGCTTCAAGCTCCTGCGCCTGCCGGAAACCGGCATCAACATCGACCGGGTCCCCGGCCCTCGCGGCCCCGTCACCTACCGCGACCTGTATCTGCGCCAGTACGTCGTCCGACCCGCGGCATCCGCGCACAGTTGAGCCGACGCCCGGTAGAGGCGCGGTCGCTGGTCTCGTTCTGTTTCATGTCGGCCGGCCCGGATCTCCGGCGCCGGCCGAACTGACAGGGGCGGCAGCATGGTTACGTCGACGTGTCGCATCGGCCACCCGCCTGGGGAGGCGGTTCCAGCAGCAGCCCGAACCGCCTCAGTTTCACGAGTCGGTCGAGGCCGCGTCCGGGTCGAGGTGGGTGCGGAACCACGACAGCGCGGCGCCGCTGGATTCCTCGAAGTGCACCTTGTAGGCGTCGAAGTGCCCGCCGGGCAGCAGCACCAGCTCCTTCGGGGCCAGCGCACGCTCGAAGGCGGCCAGCTGGATGTCTGCCGGGACCACCGTCTCTCCGGTCTCGACGATCATCATGAGCGGCTTGGGCGAGACCCGGGCGATCCACCCGCCCGGCTCGTACAGCCGCGCGGCCCGGCTGGAGCGCAGGGTCACCGTGTTGTTCTCGCGGCCCGGCGGAACCAGGTCGTGGTAGAAGCGCACTGCGTCCGGGCTGTTGTACAGGGCCGGGTCGGCCGGATCGTCGCCGATGGAGGTCTGGTACCGCAGTTCACCGCCGGCGGCCAGGGCGCGTTCGTTCTCGGCCTGGGCGAGCTCGAAGGCGGCGATGCGATCCGGCGAGACCTTGCGCTGCCACTGCTCGAATCCGCTGATGGTGGGCACCTGCGACACCACACACTTGATCCGCACCTCGGTCGCCCCGAGCACGATCGCATGACCGCCCGAGAAGCTCGAACCCCACACTCCGATGCGGTCCGCGTCGACCTCCGGCCGAGCCTCCAGGAAGCTGATCGCGCGACGCCAGTCCTCGATCTGACGCCACGGGTCGACGTCGTTGCGGGGCTCGCCGTCGCTCGCGCCGAACGTACGGTGATCGTGGACCAGCACCACGAACCCGGCGTCGGCGAACTTGCGCGCGTACCGGTCGAGGCCCATCTCCCGGTTGGCGCCGAATCCGTGGGCCATCGTGAGCGCGGGGCGCGCACCCTCGACGTCCGGCAGGTACAGCCAGCCGCGCAGAGTCACGCCCCCGTCCGCCGTGAACTCCACGTCGATGCGTTCTGTCATGGTCATTCGCCTTCCGTGAAGTTGAAGTACTCGGCGGGGATGAGGCCAGCCGCGGTCAGGGCCGCCCCGACCTTCGCGTTGATCTGCACCACGGCACCGAGGGGGCGGTGGTGGATGGCGATCTCCGTGATGAGCCCTTCGTCATCACGCGTGAGGATCGTGATCCCCTTCATCTCGAAGCCGCCGAACGCGGCGGCCTCCCACTCCAGATACGTCCGCGGACCGTCCTGCACCTTCCGGACGAACTCGAGCCGTTCGTACACGGAGCTCACCCCGGCCATAAGGGCCTCGACCTGCTCCTTGCGCTCCAGTGGCTTGGCGAGCGCGCTGGCCTCCATCCGCACGTTCGGCGAGAGCGCCGCCGCGAAGGAGTCCTGGGTGCGCTGCTCGAACGCGGCCGTCCAGGCCTTGGCCGGGCGGCCGTCGGCGGAGCCCGACGCGGTCGCCTCGACGACCGTGCCGATGACGGCGGCGACCGCCGCCGGGTTCTCGGCGTGCGCCCAGTGACCCGCGTCGGAGACCGTCTGCGAGGCGGCGTCCGGGAAGCGGGGCGCGACATACGAGGAGACGATCTCTTCCGTGACGAAGGGGTCGTTCTCGCCGCGCAGGACAGTGACGCTCCCGTGGAACTTGCTGGGCTGCTGTCCGTCAGGGTGGCCGTTGTTCCATGCCGTCGCCGTGTCGGAGATCGTCGACGGGTCGATGTGCAGCGTCACTTGGGCGAGCCGGTCATTTTCCTCGGCCGGGAACGCGGTGGCGAGCGCGTCGCGGAAGGCACGCTGTGCGTCGAGTCCGAGATCGGGTGCCTGGAAGGGGGCGATCTGTTCCGGCGGAAGGTGAGTGCCCGCGAGCGGGATCGGGTTGACCAGGACGAGCGAGCGCACCTGCCCGGCCAGGCGAGCGGCGACGAGTTCGGCGATCTGGCTTCCCATGCTGTGGCCGACGAGCACGACGGGGCCCTCCGTCGCGCGCACGACGTTCTCGAGGTCGTCGGCCCAGCGGGTGAGCGTGAACGGCCCGTGGTCCGAGGCGCGCGCACCCATGCCGGCGAGCTCGAACGCGATCGAGGGGATCGACCGCTCGGCGAGGACGGTGCGGACGCTGTTCCAGATGGCGCCGTCGTCCAGGTATCCGTGGACGAGCACCGCGGTCGGCGCCTTCGTCGCTGGGCTGTTCATCTCGTGTCTCCTTTGACGATCGCTCTACTGCGGCGACGAATCGGAGCCAGTGGCTCTCGAGATTCTTGGTCGACGCGAGCACTATGACGTAAGCATAGGGTCTATGCTTGCGTCAATGTCATCGCTCTGTGATCGACGGAATGAGGGCCGGTCTGCCGGCTTCCTCCGCGTTCCGGCCGGAGCGGAAGCGACCACCCGAGAATCCGAGGAGTCCACCAAATGACGTCGAACGCTTTGACCTACGCCGTACACATCGCGGACGGCATGCCGACCACCAACTCCGACGTGCCGCCTGATCTGGGCGAGCGTTCCTGGTCACCGACTTCGAGCATCCTCATCTCGAACGGGGGAGAGGCGCTGCTGGTGGATCCGCTCTTCACGATCGCGCAGTCAAAGGACCTGCTGCGGTGGCTCAGTGAGCATGACGCCCCGGTGACGAGCGTGTACGTCACGCACGGCCACGGGGACCACTGGTTCGGTCTCGGAGCCGTTCTGCAGCAGTACCCCGGTGCGCGCGCCTTCGCGCTGCCCGAGGTCGTCGAGGACATGGCCTACCAGTCCTCGCCCGAGGTCCTCAAGGCGGTCTGGCGCGCCTGGTTCCCCGAGCAGATCCCTGAGCGACTGGTGCTCGCCGAACCGCTCGAGGGTGAGGTCCTGAGGGTGGGCGGGGCGGAGGTCCGCCCGGTCCGCCTGGGACACACCGACAGCGACAACACCACCTGCCTGCACGTTCCCGATCTGGGGCTGGTCGTGGCAGGCGACGTGATCTACAACAACGTGCACCTCATGCTCGCGGCATCGGACGCAGACGGGCGTGCCGAGTGGCTGAGGGCTCTCGACACGGTCGAGGCGCTGGCGCCGACCGCGATCGTCGCGGGCCACAAGGATCCGGCCGCCGACGACGATCCGCGTCACATCGAGGAGACTCGCCGCTACATTCTCGATTTCAACAGCGGGGTGCGTCGCACCGGCAGCACCCTCGAACTCTACGAGTACATGCTGGAGCGTTACCCGTCGCGCATCAATCCCGGTGCGCTGTGGGGCTCCTGTCGGGCGGCGAAGGGCTGAGTAGTCGGCGCGCCGGTCGGGCGCCTGCGGCGCGCTACGAGCGCGCGGCGGCCCGACGCTGCCGCGAGGCCCGAAGGTTCACGGCGTTACCGCAGATGCGCACGTCATGCCAGGCGCCGTTGTTGGGGTTCGTGCCGTCATAGAAGGCAACCGAGCAGACCCGGTTACGGCACATCTTCAAACGACGCCAGGTATCTGTCAGTTGGGCGTTCGTGATCTCGTTGAGCACGGCCGCGACCACCCACGGGACGTCCCTGCCGCGCGGCGCCAGCGAGAAGACGCCATCGGCGTCGATCCGCACCTCGAGCGCGCCGCTCACCCCCTTCGGCGCGGATCGGACCGGAGTGTCACGCACTGCACCCGACACGGTCATCTGCAGCGACGCGCGTAGCTGCTGAAGCCGCACCAGCCCCGGTTCATCGACCTCGATCGCCGGCGCCTGCGCCCCGGTACGTCGACTCCATTCGCCCAGCGCGCCGGAGAGCCACGACGTCGCGGAATCCGGCGTCGAGAGCAGGTCCTCGAGCGCGGGCTTGCCGGCGGCGCGAGTGTTCAAGACCTCCTGGACGAGGACGAGCGGTCCGGTGGCGATGCGGTCGGTGTAGCGTTCGCTCGCAAGTTGAGACATAGGCATAGCTTATTAGCTCCAGTCCTCATTGGCGAGGAGGACGGGATCGCCGCCGAAAAGGACCCGAACGGCGATGCTGTGCGTTCGACGCGCGGGTGATGGGCGCCCCTGCCCCGGCCGTGCTCGGCCACCAGCCCGGCGTTCGCTCACGACCTGTCCGGCGGCTGGCCGAGGGGGCGCTGCACTTCACGCTCGTCGAGCCTGCCCAGGACGCCCACGCTGTGATATGACATAAGCATAAAGGATATGCCTGCGTCAGATGGTGTCGGTCGACGTGCACTGTCACCACGCGGGCCGGCCATGTGAAATCGCTTGAGAGGTCGCGCGATGCCCGAACGCGTGGAGGAACAATGATCGACAAGACCGTCACGGACACCGCAGCCGCCGTCTCAGGGATCCGCGACGGCGCCACCGTCATGATTGGTGGATTTGGCCGCGCGGGTCAGCCGGTGGAGCTGATCGACGCGCTCATTTCCCATGGCGCAGGTGACCTGACCGTCGTCAACAACAACGCAGGCAACGGAGACACGGGCCTTGCCGCGCTTCTCGCGGCGCGAAGGGTACGGAAGATCATCTGTTCGTTCCCGAGGCAAAGTGACTCGTGGGTGTTCGACGGTCTCTACCGCGCGAAGGAAATCGAGCTGGAGCTCGTGCCACAGGGAAATCTCGCCGAACGCATCCGCGCCGCGGGCGCGGGTATCGGCGCGTTCTTCTCACCCACGGGCGTCGGCACGCAGCTCGCCGAGGGCAAGGAGCTGCGCACGATCAACGGCCGCGACTATGTGCTCGAATACCCGATCCGAGCTGACGTCGCCCTGATCAGCGCCCTGCGCGCCGACCGCTGGGGCAACCTCGTCTACCGCGCGACCGCCCGCAACTTCGGCCCGATCATGGCGGCCGCGGCGGCCACCACCATCGCCCAGGTCGACCAGATCGTGCCGCTCGGTGACATCGATCCCGAGACCGTGGTGACGCCCGGCATCTTCATCGACCACGTCGTCGCCGTGGGAGAACGCCGCTGGCTCGACGACGGCGTGTTCGTCGGCGGCGTCGACATCGAGGGAAGCCCGCTGGCGCAGGAGGAGAGCCGATGAGCACGCGTATCAGCCGCCCCGACCTCGCCCGTCGCATCGCGGCCGACATCCCCGAGGGATCGGTCGTGAACCTCGGTATCGGCGCCCCCACCCTGGTGGCCAACTACCTGCCGGACGACACGGAGGTCGTTCTGCACACCGAGAACGGGATGCTCGGCATGGGCCCCGCACCCGAGCCCGGCACCGTCGACCCCGACCTGATCAACGCCGGCAAGCAGCCAGTAACTGCGCTGCCGGGCTCGGCGTACTTCCACCACGCCGACTCCTTCGCGATGATGCGCGGCGGACACCTGGACGTGTGTGTGCTCGGCGCCTTCCAGGTGTCGGAAACCGGTGATCTCGCGAACTGGTCCACCGGCGAGCCCGGCGCGATCCCCGCCGTCGGCGGAGCGATGGATCTCGCGATCGGCGCGAAGGCGGTCTATGTGATGACCGACCTGCTCACCAAGCAGGACACACCGAAACTCGTCGCCGCCTGCACCTACCCGCTGACCGGAGTGCGCTGCGTGACCCGCATCTACACCGATCACGCGATATTCGATGTCACACCCGACGGACTGCGCGTGCGCGAGACGTTCGGCGACAACACGGTGGACTCCCTAGCCGCCCTGACCGGCCTCAACCTCGCCGACGTCACCGACGCCGCGGCATCCCTGGAAGGCAACTGACATGCCCGCGAGCTTCGTGTACGACGCCGTGCGTACCCCCTTCGGACGGTACGGCAAGGCCCTCGCCGACGTGCGCCCCGACGACCTCGCCGCGATCGTCATGCGCGCAGCCGTCGAGCGCACAGGCCTTGATCCCGCGCGCATCGACGACGTGATTTTCGGCGATGCGAACCAGGCGGGCGAGGACAACCGCGACGTGGCACGTTTCGGCGCGCTGCTCGCCGGCTTCCCCACCTCGGTCCCGGGAGTCACGGTCAACCGCCTGTGCGGGTCCTCGGTCGAGGCCGTCATCCAGGCCTCGCGAGCCGTCGAGGCCGGCGACGCCGACATCGTGCTCGCGGGCGGCGTGGAATCGATGAGCCGCGCACCGTACGTCGTCGAGAAGAACACCAAGCCCTTCCCCGCGGGCAACCACACGATGTGGAACACATCGATCGGATGGCGCATGGTCAACCCTCGCCTGCCGACGGAATGGACGATCTCCAACGGCGAGACCGCCGAAAAGCTTGCCGGAATCCACCGGATCTCACGTGAGGAGCAGGACGCGTTCGCGGCGCGCAGCCATCGCCTGGCCGCCCGAGCATGGGCGGACGGCATCTTCGACCGCGAGATCGTCCAAGTCGACGGCCACCACCTCGCCCGCGACGAGAGCATCCGTGACGAATCCACCGTCGAGGTACTCGCCGGCTTGCGCCCGGTGTTCGCCGCGGGCGGCACGGTGACCGCCGGGAACTCCTCGCCCATCAACGACGGCGCCTCCGCCGTGCTCGTCGCACGCGAGGGTGTGCTCGACAGCGAACCCCTCGCCCGCATCGCCGGCCGCGCGGCCTTCGGCAACGACCCCGACATCTTCGGCGTCGCTCCCGTCGAGGCGGCCAACCGCGCACTCGCCCGCGCCGGGCGCACATGGGCCGACGTCGACCTGGTCGAGCTGAACGAAGCCTTCGCAGCGCAGTCGCTCGCCTGTCTGCGCCTGTGGAGCGACCTCGACCCGCAGAAGGTGAACACGCACGGAGGCGCGATCGCGATGGGCCACCCGCTCGGAGCATCCGGGGGACGCATCATCGGCCACGCGGCCCACGAACTCGCCCGCCGGGGTGGCGGCATCGCAGTCGTGGCAATCTGCATCGGCGTCGGCCAGGGCCTCGCTGTCGTGCTCGAGAGGTGAAGAGGCGACGCGGACGTACTGGGCACTCGCCGACTCCGCGAATCTGACGGCAGGCAGTGTTATGACCACCTGGTCACCCTCGCGAAGAAACCGATCGCGAAGAAACCGATCGCGGAGGAACTGATCGCGCAGGTCGCACGCGCGCAGCGGCAACTCAGGACAGGAAGCTGCCGTACGGGCCGCTCCGGATCCTGTTCTTCTGGTCCTGGCTGAAGTGGCAGTTCGGATAGTCGTAGAACGACGCGGACATCGGCGTGCCGTCAGTGTGCGTGGAGTCGGGCAGGCCCAAAGCATGGCCGAGCTCGTGCACCATGCCGCCGTACCACCGGTTCATGGCGCCGCCGATCCCGGCGGCGCCGTCGGCGTCGTGGCCGCTGAGTACCACCCAGCCGCCGCCACCGCCGCCACCGGAGCCCTCGCCCTCGGCGCTGATCTCGCCGACGCACAGCCAGCGCGGGTCCGGGGCGCCGAGACCGAACTTGGCCAGCAGCTCCTGCTGCATGTTGAAGACCACCCACCAGTACCGGTCGTCGCCGTTCGGTGTGTTCTCGTACCAGGCCCGCTGGTGGTCACCATTGACCACCTCCACGGCCGGCGTGTTCAGCCTGAACGTCACGCCGAGTTCCTGCCGGTAGAAGCGCTGCGCCTCCTTCATCACGCCGGTGATGCCATCGGGGTACCGCTGGTCGAATGCGACATCCGAGGGCTTGAGCCAGAACACTCGCACGGTCCCGGTCGGCGGGGCGGCGGCGGCCGCTTGTGCCGTCGCCCCTGTCGCCGCCTCGGCCGTTCCCGTGAACACCCCGGAACCCAACGCTGCCATCCCCGCCGTCACGGTCAACACCGACCGGCGCGTCATCCTGTGACTCTCCATCGAACGCCTTCCTCGATGAACCAGTACATGACAAATCAGCACTTGACGAAGCGAAAGCTAGCACCAACTAACGGCCTGTCAACTGGCGTTCGACCAGCCGGACAGCGGTAGTGGGACGGTAGGTTCCTCCACGACGAACTCGGCTGTCGTCAGGCCGCGCACGGGATCCGCGAGATCGTGAACCCGCGGCGCATCAGGCAGCCCTTCTTGGCGTCGGCGAAGGCGGGCCCAGGACGACGAGCTGCCCCTGCGGCGGGCGCGGCACGATCGCCGGTCCCTTGACGGCATACGTGTCACTGGAGAAGTCGATGTAGTGGAGCCGTTTCCCGGTCGAGATAGCGGCTGGTGGCCAGGGACCGGATGACCGCGTCGTCCTCCCACGAGTCCCACAGGGCGCGGGCCACCTCCACCCCGTCCCCGGACTCCCGCGCCTGTGCGTCGGCATCGGCGACCAAGATGCGGCCCCAGGCGCGGGCTGCCTCGGGACGCTCCTCCTCCGTGACCACCCACCCGGCGCGACCGGCGGAGATGTGGTCCAGGGACGCCAACTGGCTGGAGACACGGAAGGGTTCGGCATACGTCACCGGGACTACAGGTGCGATCCCGATGGAGCTCGTGGATGCCGCGAGGAAGGCCGCCCGCTCCACCGCGCCGATACGGCCCACCGGATCCGGTGCGGCCCCGGGCAGCACGCCGTCATCCAGGGCGATCAGGGTGAACCCGGCGTTCTCGGCGATGGCGGCGACCCGGGCCACACGGCGCGGGGTGAGCAGCTGATCGGGGGAGTGGGCGGCGCGGCGCCAGGCCGCGGGGTGGGCTCCGTCGCCGTCGATCTCGGCGTCGACGGCCGCCCCGGGCTGCGCTCCGATCAGGGGCAGCCCATCAGGGACGGTAACGAGGCGGACCTCACGGGTGGCGGCGGGCAGGAAAGCGGCCGTGGAAGGCTCCTGATCGAGGGCAGTGGGCCGAGCGCGGGCGACCGGCCGGTGCGGGCGCGCGGACGCCGGTCCTTGACGCGCACGTGAGGGGCAAGTGCGGCGGCCTCTGCGATCTCCACGAACAGGCGGAGGGGTTCTCCGTGTCCGCAATGCAAGACCTGTCCGGAAAGTTATTGACCGACGTGGCGGATCTCTGCTGAACTCCCGTCTTATGAACCCGCGCGTGGACCTCACTCGGCGGCGCCACATCGATCTGGCGCACGTCTCCAGCGCGTTTTGTTGTCGCTGACGCGGCAAGGGATCGTCGTATCCCTCTCCTGAGGGCTCGCCTCGCCTCTCATCTCCTTCTCGTATGAGCCGGGAGCCTGTTCGCGCACACCGAAGCGGTCGCTGAGAACGCGGCTGTAGCGGTCCTGCGACCACGCGTCTTCTGCGACCACGGGTCTTCTCTCCGGCCGGCCCAGCCCGGTGTTCCGCGTGGTCGACCACTCCTGCGCAGTACCAACCCCTTGCACTCGACTCCCCGTTCCCCAGCACCCCTTGGCGTGCCCATCTGCCCGGGAGGGATCCCCTCATGACTCTGTCCATCCGAAAACTCACCGGCCGCATCGGCGCGGTCGTCGAGGGCGTCGACTTCGCGGCGCCGCCCGACTACTCGACGGTCACGGCGCTGCGTGACGCCCTCAACGAGCACAAGGCGATCGTCTTCGCCGACGTCAACCTCGACAACGCCGGTCAGGAGCGTGTGGCCGGGTGGTTCGGCGACCTCACCACCGCCCACCCGAACGTGCCGGCAGCCGACGGCACGACGAATGTCCTCGCCGTCGACAGCGCGACGTCCAAGGCCAACGAGTGGCACACGGACGTCACCTTCGTGGTCAACCCGCCGCAACTCACCACGCTCCGGTCCATCGTGACCACGCCCTATGGCGGTCAGACGCTCATCGCCAACGCCGCCGCGGCCTACCGCGACCTGCCCGAAGCGCTGCGCTCCCTCGCGAACACGCTGCGGGTCGTGCACACCAACCAGTACGACTACGCGCGCTCCGCAGCCACGACGGCGCAGCGACAGGAGTACGACCGGGCCTTCGTCTCGACGCCCTACGAGGCCGAGCACCCGGTCGTGCGAGTCCATCCGCTCACCGGCGAACGCGGGCTGTTCATCGGCGGGTTCGCCAAGCGGATCGTCGGCCTGTCGAGCAGCGACTCGGCCGATCTGCTGCGCATCCTCCAGTCGTACGTGACCCGCCCGGAGAACATCCTCAGCTGGACATGGTCCCCGAACCAGCTGCTCATCTTCGACAACCGGATCACCCAGCACTACGCGGTGGACAACTACGACGACCACCCGCGCCGCCTCAACCGGGTGACGATCGCAGGAGAGGTACCGACCGGCGTCGACGGCCGCCGCAGCGAACAGCTCGTCGGCGACGCCTCGCACTACAGCAGCGTGCTGGCGGTGGCGGCATGACCGAGCTCAGCCTCAAGGCGCCGGCCCTCACGAAGTCCCCGGACGCCGAGACGACAAGCGCGCGGGAACGCGAGGTGTTCCTGCCGCGCGACGCCCGAGGCCGGACGCTGCTCGACACACTCCGCGAGCGGCTGCGCTGGCCGCTGGGCATCTACACGACCCCGGTCGCGCTCCTCCTTGCCTGGGAAATCCTCGCCCGGGCCGGAGCGGTGTCGAAGACCTACGCCCCCGCGCCGACGTCGATCGTGAAATCTGCCGCCGATCTGTGGCAACAGGGCGTCCTCGGACCGGACTTGGCCATCTCGCTGCAGCGGGCCGGCATCGGTCTCGCGATCGGTCTGACCGTGGGCATCGTGACGGGGGTACTCGGCGGGCTCCTGCGCAGCGGAGAGTACCTGTTCAACGGCCTCGTGCAGGTGCTCAACACGATCCCCCTCCTCGCGGTGCTGCCGCTGATGATCGTGTGGTTCGGCATCGACGAGCTCACGAAGGTACTGCTGATCTCCTTCGGTGCCGGTGTCCCGATGTATCTCAACCTGTTCGCCGCGATCCGGGGCGTCGACCAGCGGCTGATCGAGATGGCGCGCACGACGGGCGCGGGAACGTGGCGCCTGGTGACGCGCGTGCTGGTGCCCGGAGCCCTGCCGGGATTCCTGGTCGGCCTGCGGTTCTCCCTCGCCTACAGCGTCCTGGGCCTGGTCGCCGCCGAAACGGTCAACGCGGACCAGGGACTTGGCTTCCTCATCACTCAGGGGCAGACGTATCTCCAGACCAACCAGGTCTTCGTGGGGCTGGTGATCTACTCGCTCCTCGGTCTGATCGCCGACCAGTTCGTCCGGGCTCTCGAGCGGGTGCTGCTGCGGTGGCGACCCAGTTATGAGGCGTCATGAGCAGCACGATCGCGACCGAGCCCCGTCGGCAGACCGGCGTCGTCGTCGAGCAGGTGGTCCGTCAGTTCGGTGACCGGGTGGTGCTCGACCACCTCGACCTCACCATCGCCGACGAGGAGTTGGTGATCCTGCTCGGCCCCTCGGGCTGCGGCAAGAGCACCCTGCTGCGTCTGCTCGCCGGCCTGGACCGGCCCGACGGCGGGCGCGTGGAGGTCCCGGCACGGCGTGCGATCGTCTTCCAGGCCGACCGGCTGCTGCCATGGCAACGCGTCCTGCGCAACGTCACGCTCGGCCTTCACGGATCCGACGCGGAGCAGCGGGCCCGCGACGTGCTCGCCGAGGTCGGGCTCTCGGGCCGTGAGAAGGCGTGGCCCAAGGAGCTCTCCGGCGGCGAGGCCCAGCGGGTGTCACTTGCCCGCGCGCTGGTATCGGAGCCCGAACTCGTCCTTCTCGACGAGCCGTTCGCCGCCCTTGACGCGATCACACGGCTGCGCATGCACGACCTCGTACGGGCGCTGCGGACCAAGCATCAGGCGGCCATGCTGCTCGTCACCCATGACGTCGACGAGGCGATCGCGCTGGCGGACCGCATCGTCGTCATGAGCAGTGGCCGTATCGGCAGCTCGCACGAGGTGGACCTCTCCGCCGCGGACCGTGAGGCGAGCGTCGCACGCGAGGAACTCCGTGCCCGACTGCTGGCGGACCTCGGCCTCGCCGGCCACCACTGACCTCCCCGAACTCCCTCACCCTGCACAGAAAGCACTGTCACCATGCGAAAAAGAACGACCAGACTCATCGGCGCCGTCGGTTCGCTCGCCCTCGCGAGCACCCTCGTCGCCTGCGGATCCTCGTCGGACACCACCGCGCCGCTGAGCAACGCCGCGGACGCGAGCAACGCCAAGCACCCCGAGTGGAGCAAGTACACCTTCACCATCGGCGACAACAGTGGTGATGGCAGCGAGGCCCTGGCGGAGCGGACCGGCGTGTTCGACAACGCGCCCTACAAGGTGAAGTTCGCCCGCTTCACCTACGGTCCGCCGCTCGTGCAGGCCGCCGCGTCGGGCGACATCGACCTCGGCAGCGTCGGCGACGTACCGCCGATCACCGGCGCCGCGAAGGAGTACGGCTTCAAGGTCGTCGCCGTCAACCGCTCGCTCACGCCCGACCAGGCCGTGGAGAACATCATCGTGCCCAAGGACTCGAAGCTGAAGACGGCCGCCGACCTCAAGGGCAAGAAGATCGCGGTTCCGCAGGGCAGCTCGGCGCACGGTCTGGCCCTGAACGCGCTGAAAAGCGTCGGCCTGGGCCCCAAGGACGCGAAGCTGGTCTTCCTCGACCCGGCGGCCAGCGCGACGGCGTTCAACACCGGCAAGGTGGACGCCTGGTCGATCTGGAACCCGCAGTCGGCGATCGCGGTCAAGAACGGCGCGCGCATCCTGGTGAAAGGCCTCCCGCCGATCGACCAGACCAGCAGCTACTACGTGGCAACCGACAAGTCGCTGAGTGACAAGACCAAGCGTGCGGCTCTCACGGACGTCCTGAAGAGGCTGTCGCGAGAGTTCGCCTGGGCCGTCAAGAACCCGGACGAATACGCGCAGGCCCTCTCGAAGGAGCAGGGCATCCCGCTGGCTGACGCCAAGGCGTCCCTGGCCGCCTACTCGAACCGGGTGACTCCGGTGGAGCAGGCGGACATCGAGCTGGAGCAGAAGCTCGCCGACGTCTTCCTGGAGGCCGGCCAGATCGCCAAGAAGGTCGACGTCAAGTCGATCACCGACAACCTTCTCCCGGCCGGTTACGACAGCTCGAAGCTGAAGGTCACGTCATGAGCGAGAGACGGCGGCTGCACCTCAACGCCTTCCTCATGGAAGCGGGTCACCACGAGGCGGCGTGGCGGCTGCCGCACAGCAATCCCCGGGCGGACTTCGACCTGCGGCACTGGATCGAACTGGCCCAGCTGGCGGAGAGCGCCAAGTTCGACTCGCTGTTCCTCGCGGACGGCCCGGCGCTCATCGGTACCGGCGAGTTCCGGCCTCCGGGCCAGTTGGAGCCGCTGACCCTGCTGACCGCGCTGTCTCAGGCGACCAGCAGGATCGGCCTCATCGCGACTGTCTCGTCGACGTACAACGAGCCGTACAACCTGGCCCGGCGGCTCGCGTCCGTCGACCACGTCAGCGGCGGTCGCGCCGGCTGGAACATCGTCACCTCTGCCGGGGCCGACGAGGCCGCCAACTTCGGCCTCGACAACCGCCCCGACCACGCCGAACGCTACGCCCGGGCCGACGAGTTCCTGAAGGTCGCCAAGGCGCTGTGGGACAGCTGGGAGTCCGATGCCGTCGTCGCGGACAAGGCCGCGGGACGCTACGCCGACCCCGCGCGGCTGCACCGGCTCGGCCATGAGGGCGGGTACTTCAAGGTGGCCGGACCCCTCAACGTCGAGCGCCCGCCGCAGGGTTACCCGCTGCTCGTCCAGGCCGGCTCCTCGGAGGACGGCAAGGACTTCGCGGCCCGCCACGCCGAGGCGATCTTCACCGCCCACACGACGTACGAGCGCGCGGCCGGTTTCTACGCCGACATCAAGGCACGGACCAGGGCCGTGGGGCGCGACCCGGACGGCGTCATCGTCCTGCCGGGCATCGTCCCGTACATCGGGTCGACCGAGGAGGAGGCCCGGGCGCTTGCTCGGCAGTTCGACGAGCTGCGCGTCCCGGAGTACGGGCTGCGCCAGCTGGCCGCGGTGTTCGAGACGGAGCCGTCGGTCTTCGAACTCGACCAGCCGCTACCGGAGTTCATCCTGGCGAGGCCGAAGCTGGAGGGCTCGCAGAGCCGTTCCGACCTGATCATCGATCTCGCGGTGCGCGAGCGGCTGACGGTCCGGCAGGTCATCTCCCGGCTCGGGGGCGGCCGCGGTCACTTCGAGTTCATCGGCACACCCGAGCAGGTGGCGGACACGATCATCGCCTGGTTCGAGGGCGGAGCCGCGGACGGCTTCAACATCATGGCCCCCGCGCTGCCGTCGGGCCTGGCGGCCTTCGTCGAGCACGTCCTGCCGATCCTGCGCGGCAAGGGGTTGTTCCGCGAGGAGTACGAAGGCACGACCCTGCGCGAGCACTACGGGCTCCCGGTGCCTGCGAACCAGTTCCATGGCTGATCCGCTTTCCGGGCCTGATCCGCTTCCCACGGCCGGCCCGCTTCCCATGGCTGACCTGCTCGCGACTCCCGCCGCTTCCACTTCCCGAAGCGGCGGGAGTCCGCCCGCGCTGCGGGTCGAGGGTCTGCGCAAGACGTACAAGGACGGCTTCACCGCGGTGAACGGGCTCGACCTGGAGATACCGGATGGCGCGTTCTTCGGGCTGCTCGGCCCGAACGGCGCCGGGAAGACCACGCTGATCGGCTCGGTGTGCAACATCGTGCGCCCCACCGCCGGCACCCTCTCCGTCTTCGGCCACGACCACCGCAGCCGTCAGGCCCGCAGACTGCTGGGTCTGGCTGCGCAGGAGATCAACGTCGACCGGTTCCTGTCCATCCGGCAGATCCTGGTCTACCACGCCGGATACCACGGCATCGGCCGGAAGGCGGCCGCCCGGCGCGCGGACGAACTGCTCGCCCTGTTCCGCCTCGACGACAAGGCCGACGTACGCGCCTACGAACTCTCCGGCGGCATGCAACGCCGCCTCGTCCTCGCGCGGGCCCTCATGCACCGCCCCCGCCTGCTCATCCTCGACGAGCCGACGGCAGGCGTCGACGTCGAGCTGCGCTCGGAGATCTGGCGCGTCGTCAAGGGCCTCAACGCGGCCGGCACCACCATCCTGCTGACGACGCACTACCTGGAGGAGGCGGAGACCTTGTGCGACGAGATCGCGCTGCTGCGTGCGGGCCGGATCGTCGACCGCGGCTCCGCGGCCTCGCTGCGGGAGCGGTACGCGGCCCGGGACATCTCGGAGGTCTACGAACGGGCGATCACGGCCAAGGAGATGGCCTCGTGAGCAGCACCGAAACGCGGGCCCTCCCGGCGTACGACGAGCCCTTCCGGGCGGAGCGCTCACCGTTCCTGTGGTTCCTGGAGCGCGAGGTCCTGCGCTTCCTGAGGATCTGGCGCTACAGCATCGTCGGCCCGGTGCTGTCGACCGTGCTGTTCGTCGTGGTCTTCGGATCGGCTCTCGGCTCGCATGTCGACACGATCGACGGCGTCGGCTACGGCAGCTTCATCGTGCCCGGCCTCTTCGCCCAGGCGATCGTCAACGTCGGCTTCTTCAACGGGACGACCAGCCTGTTCGAGGCCCGCCGGGACCAGTACATCAACGACGTGTTCGCGAGCCCCCTCAGGTGGTGGGAGATCAACGCGGCACTGGTGGGCGCCGGCGTCGCCCGAGGCGTCGTCGTGGGCGCGGGCGTCCTGGCGGCGGCCCTGCCGCTCACCCACGGCGGCACCCCGGCCCGCCCCGTCGTCCTGCTGTTCGGCACGCTCGGGGTGCTCCTGGTCGCCGCGCAGGTCGGCGTGATCGCGGGCGGCCACGCCAGGTCCCTCGACCATGTCTACGCCATGGAGTCGATCATCCTGCTGCCGCTGGGCTTCCTCGGCGGCGTCTTCTACTCGGTCCACCAACTGCCGCCGTTCTGGAACTACGTGAGCCACCTCGACCCGGTCTTCTGGCTGGTCCAGGTCGAACGGATCGGGTTCCTCGGCCAAGGCGACGTCAGCGCCGGCTGGGCCCTTGCCGTGGTCTGGGGTCTGGCGGCGACGCTGACCGCCTGGTCGGCGGCGATGTTCGCCACCGGCCGCCTCAAGCCCTGACCCCGGACGGGAAGGAACACAACGCCTTGGGCGTCTAGACCGGCCGAGGACATGCGGTGCGAGTTCCCTCACACGAGACCGTCGCCGCGTCCCGACGGTTGATTGCGAAGACGCGTTTTGAGTGTGTCGAGCGTGGCCGTCGTCCATCGAGGTGTCCGCGATGCGGGACGGCCCTCTTGACGCCGCTGTCGGTCGGATCGACACTCACTGAGGGAATCCTAGTGAATAGGTAGGGAAAATATGAGGCGCGTTGAGCCGGTCACCGTCCGAGTGAGCCGTTCGCCTCTTCTGACCTCCCGCCGTCACATCGATCTGCTGCGTGTCTGCAGCGCGATCAGCCCCCAGGGCTGAGCCGCGCCCATCCTGTGCCGGCGGCGCCCCGCGAGCGGGGCTCACGCCTCCGGCGCGCACGGATGAGCCCCGCTCCCTCGACCAACGTCGCTTCCGCCGCGCGTACGTCCGCGCCCGCTCCTGGGGAGAGTCATGACCGTGACACCGCTGGCCGCCCACGCCTCCGATCGAGCCGCGCCCGTCTTCCGGGGCCGCATCGGCCGGGACGCACGCAGCGGCCACTACGCAGTTCCGGGCCGCTACCGCCTCCATCTGTCGACCGCCTGTCCCGACGGCCTGCGCATCGCCATCACCCACAGCCTGCTCGGCCTGGACACCGTCTGTCCGGCCACCTTCCTGCCGGCCGTCCCCGACAGCCCCGAGGGCGGCCACTCGGCCTTGCGGTCGCTGTACGAGGCCAGCGCCCACCGCTACACCGGTCCGGCCGTCGCGCCGGTGCTCAGCGACGACTGGTCCGGACGGATCGTCAGCACCCATGCCCCGGACATCATGCGCGACCTCGACCGCCGCTTCGGCGGTGACCGTCTCTCGCTCTACCCGTGCGGCGCGGAGTCGGAGATCGAGGCGGTCGAGCGGATGTGCGCGCAGGGCATCGAACAGGCCGCACAGCGCGCGGGATCGGCCGGTGGTGGGCCGGTGGAACGTGACGTGGAACTGACCACGCTGCTGGAAACGCTCAGCGCCCTGGAACGCTGGCTCGAAGGACGTACGTACCTGATCCGCGACGAAATCACCGCCGCTGACGTCGAGTTGTGGGCCGCGCTGGTCCAACTCGACACGGTGCACCGAAACCACCTCGACGCCTGTGCTGTCCAGCGCATCGCCGACCATCCGACCCTGTGGGCCTACGCCCGCCGCATGGCCGCGCATCCGGCCTTCGGCGGCCACCTTGACCTCGGGGGCATCGAACGCCGTCACCACGCCCGCTGCCATGGCCTGGAGGCCGCCGGTGCAGCCGTCCAGATCCTGGACTGGGCGGCACACTCAGCCCGTTAGCCGTTCCACCTGGTGGACCGGCGTTGACATTCGTTCAGGCAATTGTCTTAACTACGGCTCAGAACGGTCATGAGCGTCAGCGACAAGCCCTGGCTAGCTGACCGGCAACCCTCGCACCGCGGTGGGGTGCCCCAGGTGACGACCGGACCGAAGAAGTTTCGGTAAGCGCGAGGCCCACAGGGCCGGAACAGTGACGGTGACGCCATGTACGCAGCTCCCAGGACGGCCGCACGCCGCTCCCAGGGCTGCGTGCGGTCGTACGCGAACGTGTTCGTCGCCGATCGCGCTGTCGATCTGCTCCGCGTGAACAGCGCACTGTGTACCGCACCGGGCTGTGCCCGCTGTCGGGGCTGACACCTCCCCGCAGCCCCCGCACTCCCTGACGAACACCGCCTCTGCGGTGTGCCGTTGTCCTCCCCGCCCCCGGTACCTCGCCGTCGTGTGCGCCCCCGCATGCCGCCGCGCTTCCCGGGTGTACCCACCCAGCCGGAGCCCACCATGAGTGAACCCCCTGGTGCCACCATCACCCGTCCCGAGGCGCCGACCGCCGACGAACCGTCGAAAGCCCTCACTGCCCAGCGCGTTCTGCCGCTGCGGCGGCCAGGGCGCTGGATCGCCACCGCGGTCGTCCTGGTCCTGATCGCCCAGTTCGTGCACGGACTGGTCACCAACCCCTTCTACCAGTGGGACCGCTGGAGCTACTGGTTCCTGCGGCCCACCATCCTCGACGGCCTCGTGATCACCCTTGAAGTCGCCGCGTACAGCGCGGTGTTGGGCCTGGTCGGCGGCATCGTGCTCGCCCTGGCCCGGCTGTCGAAGAGCCCCGTGCTGCGCGCGGTCAGCTGGACCTACGTGTGGGCGCTGCGCTCCGTCCCGCTCATCGTGGTGCTGATCTTCCTCTACAACTTCAGTGCCCTGTACAAGACGGTGAGCATCGGTGTTCCCTTCGGGCCGGCCTTCTTCTCCTTCGACGAGTCGAGACTCGCCACCGACATGGTCGTCGCCGTCATCGGCCTCAGCCTCAACGAGGCCGCCTACGCGGCCGAGGTCGTCCGCGGCGGCATCCTGTCCGTCGACCAGGGCCAGCACGAGGCGGCGGCTGCGCTCGCCCTGCCCAAGGGCTACCAGTTCCGCAGGATCGTCTTTCCACAGGCCCTGCGGTCCATCGTCCCGAACTACGTCAACCAGCTCATCGGCCTGATCAAGGGCACCTCGCTCGTCTTCTACGTCTCCCTGCTCGACCTGTTCGGCTCCGCGCAGACCATGGGCTCCACCTACCCCGGCGACATCGTGCCGCTGCTGCTGGTCGTCACCGTCTGGTATCTGATCCTGACCAGCGTCGTCTCCGTCGTCCAGTTCTACGTCGAGCGGTACTACGCCCGCGGTGCCACCCGCGCCCTGCCGCCGACTCCGTTGCAGAAGCTCCGCACCGGTCTCACCGACCTGCGGGCCCGCATCCGCCGGGAGGCCGCCGTATGACCGCCAAGACGCTCGAAGCCCTGGCGGACGCCGAGGCCGCCACCGTCGAGGTCCACGACGTGCACAAGTGGTACGGCACTCACCGAGTGCTGGACGGCGTCGACCTGACCGTCCGCCCCGGCGAGGTCACCGTCATCCTCGGCCCGTCCGGCTCCGGCAAGTCCACCCTGCTGCGGGTCATCAACCACCTGGAGAAGCCCGAGATCGGCTACGTCAGCATCAACGGCGAACCGATCGGCGTGAAGCGGCACGGCGAGCAGCTCAAGGAGCTGAGCGAGCGGGCCATCCTCACCCAGCGCGGCCGCATCGGCTTCGTCTTCCAGAACTTCAACCTCTTCCCGCACCTGACCGTCCTGGACAACGTGGCCGCCGCCCCCGTTGCCACCGGCAGGCTCAGCAAGCCCGAGTCCCAGGAGCTCGCCCGCGAACTACTCGGCCGCGTCGGCCTCGCCGACAAGACCGGCGCCTACCCGCGCCAGCTCTCCGGCGGCCAGCAGCAGCGCGTCGCCATCGCCCGCGCCCTCGCCCTACGCCCCGGCGTCATCCTCTTCGACGAGCCCACCTCCGCCCTCGACCCCGAACTGGTCGGCGAGGTCCTCGCCGTCATCAAGGACCTGGCGACCAGCGGCACCACCCTCGTCATCGTCACCCACGAGATCGGCTTCGCCCGCGAGATCGCCGACCGGGTCGTCTTCATCGACGGCGGCAAGATCATCGAGCAGGGCCCGCCCTCCGAGGTCCTCGACAAGCCGCGGCACGAACGGACCAGGGACTTCCTCAGCAAGGTCCTCTGACCGCCGCCCCCAGTAGACGTCCCCCCACGTCACCCTCATCATCTCCAGCGACAAGGAACGGCCATGCCCACCCAGTTCACCCGACGCAGCCTGATACGCGGCATCACTGCGGCGACCGCCATCGCCTCCCTGGCCACCGGGCTCGCCGCCTGCGGTGGCAACAGCGACGCGGCCACCTCCACCCAGGCCGCCGCCAAGTCCGGCGAGGTCGTCATCGGCCAGGTCTCCAACGGCGCCGCCCACCAGACGTCCGTCAAGGTCTCCGAGGTCAAGGCCCTCAGTGCCGAACTGCCCGCCGCCGTCAGGAGGAGCGGCAAGCTGGAGATCGGCATCGGCGCCCTGCCGGCCGGCTTCCCGCCGCTGGCCTACGTGGGCAGCGACCAGAAGTCCCTCACCGGCGCCGAGCCCGACCTCGGCCGCCTCGTCGCCACCGTCCTCGGCCTCAAGCCCGAGGTGAAGAACTCCACCTGGGAGAACCTCTTCGTCGGCATCGACAGCGGCAAGGTCGACGTGGCCTTCTCCAACGTCACCGACACCGAGGAACGCAAGAAGAAGTACGAGTTCGCCTCCTACCGGCAGGACAACCTCGCCTTCACCGTGCCGAAGAAGAGCACCTGGAACTTCGACGGCAACTACGAGAACCTCGCCGGCAAGACGGTCTCCGTGGGCTCCGGCACCAACCAGGAGAAGATCCTCCTGGAATGGAAGGCGAAGCTGGCCAAGGAGGGCAAGAAGCTCACCGTCAAGTACTTCCAGGACAGCAACAGCGTCTACCTCGCTCTGTCCAGCGGCAAGATCGACGCGTACTTCGGCCCCAACCCCGGCATCGCGTACCACAACCGGCAGGTGGCCACCACGCCCAACGCCACGCGTACGGCGGGTACTTACTCCGGCGCCGGCGCGAGTCTGCAGGGCCTGATCGCGGCCACCGCGAAGAAGGACAGCGGCCTGGCCAAGCCGCTCGCGGACGCCATCAACTACCTGATCAAGAACGGTCAGTACGCCGAGTGGCTCAAGGCCTACAACCTCTCCAACGAGGCCGTAGCCAAGTCCGAGGTCAACCCGCCCGGACTGCCGCTCGACAACTCCTGACCACCGTGTGCCGGGGACTCGGCCGCCGCCCCGCGGTGGAGTCGCCGGCACGCCAACCCGAGCCGCACACCGGAGACCGCCACGCCATGTCCGTCATCGCTCTCGACGCCAGCTCCTCGCACATCCTGGACAACCCCGCCTGGGCCGCGCTCACCGGCCCGCACGCCTCCTTCGCCGAACTCCCCCACTCTCGACTTCGCTCGAGCGGGGGGACTCCCATCGCCCACGCCGTCCGATACCAGCAGGACGTGGCCCCCTTCCACGCCGTCTCCGACAAGGACGACCCGCGCGCCTGGGCCGACCTCGCCGCACTCGTCGGCCCCGGCGGCACCGCCGCGGTGCGGGGCGTGAGCGAGGCGCAGGTCGGCTGGGAGGTCGTGCGCACCGGACACGGCGTCCAACTCGTGGACACTGCCCTGCGCGCGGAGCCCGACCCGGAGGCCGTGCGGCTCGGCCCCGACGACGTGCCCGAGATCCTGGATCTGGTCGCCCGCACTGAGCCGGGCCCCTATCTGCCCCGTACCGTCGAACTGGGCACCTACCTCGGCATCCGCCACCAGGGCCGGCTGATCGCCCTGGCAGGGGAGCGGCTGCACCCGCCCGGCTGGACGGAGATCAGCGCCGTGTGCACCGACCCCGCCCACCGCGGCCGAGGCCTGGCCACCCGCCTGGTCCGCGCGGTCGCCGCTGGCATCAAGGAGCGCGGCGAACGCCCCTTCCTGCACGCTGCGGCCACCAACGCGAACGCGATCCGGCTGTACGAGTCGGTCGGGTTCACCCTGCGCCGCCGTACCGTCTTCTCGCTCGTCCGGCACACCGGGGCCGCCGTTCTGGAAGAAACGGCATAGCCGTGCCGTTGTCCTTGTCGAAGGTGAGTGCTTGGACCACTCGGACGGAGGTGCGACGCGTGCCCCGTGTACTGCGTGCCGTCCGCCTCCACTCCCGGCCCCACATCGACCTCCAGCGCGTGGCCGGCTCCCTCTGTAGCTCCTGACCCCGTTTCCTCAGCCGCCGTGCGCCCCCACTCCCGCGGGCCGGCGATCTCGTACGGACCTCCAGGAAGGCACCTTCGTGTCCCCAACTCCCGCTTCCCACCTGCACCTTGCCGTTGCCCTCGACGGCGCCGGCTGGCACCCCGCCTCCTGGCGCGAGCAAGTCGCCCGCCCCCGGGACCTGTTCACCGCCGGCTACTGGGCCGACCTGGTCGCCGAGGCCGAACGCGGCCTGATCGACTTCGTCACTCTCGAGGACGGACTCGGCCTGCAGTCCTCGCACTACGGCGAGCTCGACGGCCGCACCGACCAGGTCCGCGGCCGTCTCGACGCCGTCCTGACCGCCTCCCGCATAGCCCCCCTCACCCGGCACATCGGCCTGGTCCCGACCGTGATCGCCACCCACACGGAGCCATTCCACCTCTCCAAGGCGATCGCCACCCTCGACTACGTCAGCACCGGCCGCGCGGGCCTGCGCGTACAGATCAGCGCCCGCCCGCACGAGGCCGACCACTTCGGCCGCCGCACCTTCCCGCCGCTGAACCTGGCGGAGTTGCGGACCCCGGCCGGTCAGGAGCGGCTCACCGACCACTTCGACGAGGCCGCCGACTACGTAGAGGTCGTGCGTCGGCTCTGGGACAGCTGGGAGGACGGCGCGGAGATCCGGGACGTCGCCACCGGCCGCTTCGTCGACCGCGACAAGCTGCACTACATCGACTTCGAGGGCAGGCACTTCAGCGTCAAGGGCCCCTCCATCACCCCGCGCCCGCCGCAGGGCCAGCCGCTGGTCACCGCCCTCGCCCACCAGACCGTGCCGTACCGGCTGGTGGCCCGCCAGGCTGAAGTCGGCTACGTCACCCCGCAGGACGCCGCGCACGCCCGGGCGATCGTCGCCGAGATCCGCGCCGAGCAGGAGGCGGCCGGACGCGCCGGTGAACTCCTGCACGTCTTCGGTGACCTGGTGGTCTTCCTGGACGACGAGCAGACCGCCGCGGAGGACCGCCGCGCACGTCTCGACGCCCTGGCGGGGGAGCCGTACACCAGTGACGCCCGCATCTTCGCCGGTACGCCCACCCAACTCGCCGATCTGCTGCAGGAGTTGGCGGAGGAGGGGCTGAGCGGCTTCCGGCTGCGGCCCGCCGTCGCCGGGCACGACCTGCCCGCAATCACCCGGGGCCTGGTCCCCGAACTCCAGCGCCGGGGCCTCTTCCGCACTGCCTACGAGGCCGACACCCTGCGCGGCCTGCTGGGGCTGGCCCGTCCCGCCAATCGCTACGCCGCAGCTGCCACCGCCTGAGCCGGAAGGACCTTACGACCATGAGCAAGCCGCTGAAGCAGATCCATCTGGCCGCCCATTTCCCGGGCGTCAACAACACCACGGTGTGGAGCGACCCCGAGGCCGGCAGCCACATCGAGTTCAGCTCCTTCGCGCACTTCGCCCGGACCGCCGAACGCGCCAAGTTCGACTTCCTGTTCCTCGCCGAGGGCCTGCGCCTGCGCGAACAGGGCGGCAAGATCTACGACCTGGACGTCGTCGGACGCCCCGACACCTTCACGATCCTCGCCGCGCTCGCCGCCGTCACCGACCACCTCGGCCTGACCGGCACCATCAACTCCACTTTCAACGAGCCCTACGAGGTGGCCCGCCAGTTCGCGAGCCTCGACCACCTCTCCGACGGCCGCGCCGCCTGGAACGTCGTCACCTCCTGGGACGCCTTCACCGGCGAGAACTTCCGCCGCGGCGGCTTCCTCCCACAGGACGAGCGCTACTCCCGCGCCAAGGAGTTCCTGGCCACAGCAGGCGAACTCTTCGACTCCTGGCACGGCGACGAGATCGTCGCCGACCAGGCCACGGGCGTCTTCCTGCGGGACGCGAAGGCCGGCTCCTTCGTCCACACAGGCCGACACTTCGACATCCACGGCCAGTTCAACGTCCCGCGCTCCCCGCAGGGCCGCCCCGTCATCTTCCAGGCCGGCGACTCCGACGAGGGACGCGAGTTCGCCGCCTCCTCCGCCGACGCCATCTTCAGCCGGTACGCCACCCTGGAGGGCGGCCAGGCCTTCTACACGGACGTCAAGAACCGCCTCGCCAAGTACGGCCGCCGCCATGACCAGTTGCTGATCCTGCCTGCCGCCTCCTTCGCGCTCGCCGACACGGACGCGGAGGCCGAGGAACTGGCCAGGGACGTCCGCCGCCAGCAGGTCAGCGGCGCCACCGCCATCAAGCACCTGGAGTTCGTCTGGAACCGGGACCTGTCGTCCTACGACCCGGAAGGGCCGCTGCCCGACATCGACCCCGTGGTGAGCGAGGAGCACATCTCGCGCGGCCGCGCCCAGGTCCGGATGTACCGCGACCCGCTGGCCACCGCCCGCGAGTGGCGCGAGCTGGCCGAAGCGAACAACTGGTCCATCCGCGACCTGGTCATCGAGACCGGCAACCGCCAGAGCTTCGTCGGCTCCCCGGAGACGGTCGCGCGGACCATCAACGACTACGTCCAGGCCGACGCAAGCGACGGCTTCATTCTCGCCCCGCACATCACCCCCACCGGCCTCGACGTCTTCGCCGACAAGGTCGTCCCACTGCTCCAGGAACAGGGCGTCTTCCGCACCGACTACGAGGGCCCGACCCTCCGCCACCACCTGGGCCTCGCGGACGACCTGCGGGGCGATCAGCGGGTGGCATCGTGAAGTTCCTCGCCATCACGCTCATCGTGCACCGCCGGGACCCCATCACCGGGGTGCAGAAGTCCACCCACGACCGCTTCCGCGAGGTCCTCGACAGTGCCCTGCTGGCCGAGGAGTTGGGCTTCGACGGCTTCGGCGTGGGGGAGCGGCACGAGCGCCCGTTCATCTCCTCGTCCCCGACCGTCGTACTCAGCCATGTGGCCGCACTGACGAAGCGCATCCGCCTGTTCACCGCCGTCACGACGCTCAGCCTGCTGGACCCGGTGCGGGCATACGAGGACTACGCCACCCTCGACCACCTCTCGGGCGGGCGCCTCGACCTGATCATCGGCAAGGGCAACGGCGCCGCCCAACGCGACCTGTTCGACGTCACGCCAGAGGACCAGTGGGACCGCAACGCCGAGAGCTACGAGGTCTTCCGGAAGATCTGGCGCCAGGACAAGGTCACCGCCGACACCCGCTTCCGTCCCCCGCTGACCGACGCCGAGGTGTGGCCACGGCCGTACCAGCGGCCGATCCGGGTCTGGCACGGCAGCGCCACCAGCAAGGAGTCGGTCGACCTGGCCGCCCGCTACGGCGACCCGCTGTTCTCGGCGAATGTCACCAACCCGATCGAACCGTACGCCGAGTTGATCCGCTACTACCGGGAGCGCTGGGAGTACTACGGCCACGACCCGGCACGGATCGCAGTCGGCGCCGGCACGGCCGGCATCTACGTGGCCCGGACCTCCCAGCAGGCCCTTGCCGCCTATCGGCCGATCTTCGAGGCCAATCGAGCCTTCTTCGAGCAGGCGGGCCTCCCCGTGGTCTTCGACACCCTGGAGGACTTCGTCGAACGCAGCTCCGCTCTGATCGGCAGCCCGCAACAGGTCATCGAAAAGGTGCACCGCTACCACGAACAGTTCGGGCACACCGTGCTCCACCTGCATGCGGACGCGAGCGGGCTGACGGAGTCCCAGCACCGTGCCTCGCTCGAGCTGTTCCAGTCCGAGGTCGCCCCCGTGCTGCGCCGCGGGATCCCGGATCCGCCATTCGCCTGGGGCCCCGTGCTTCAGGCATCACCGGCCACTCAGGAGTCCGCCCGTGTCTGACGTCTCCCTCGGCATCCTCGACCTGGTCCCGATTGCGTCCGGCTCGACGGCAGCCGATGCCCTGCGCAACTCCATCGACCTCGCACACCAGGCCGAGCGTTTCGGATATGCCCGCTACTGGTTCGCCGAGCACCACCTCAATCCCGGCGTGGCCGGCACGTCACCCGCCGTCGTCCTGGCACTGACCGCAACCGCCACCTCCACCATCCGGCTCGGCGCGGGGGCCGTGCAACTCGGGCACCGCACAGCTCTGTCCACGGTCGAGGAGTTCGGCCTGCTCGACGCGCTGCACCCGGGCCGCTTCGATCTGGGCCTGGGCCGCTCGGGCGGTCGCCCGCCGGGACAGCCGGCCGCACCGTTGCCGACGGCGACCCCGGTCGTCGACGGTCGTACCCCGAACGGCCTGCTCATCCCACCGCGCTTCTCCTTCGAGCATCTGCTCGGCTCACCCCGCATCGCACTGCAGCGCAGACTCCTCCTGCTGCCGGGGGCCGAGTCGCAGGACTACGCCGACCAGATCGACGACATCCTCGCCCTGCTGGCGGGCACCTACCGCTCCCCGGAGGGTGTCGAGGCGCACGTCGTGCCGGGGGAGGGCGCTGACGTGGAGGTGTGGATCCTGGGCAGCAGCGGTGGTCAAAGCGCCTCCGTCGCAGGCCGCAACGGTCTGCGGTTCGCGGCGAACTACCACGTCAGCCCGGCCACGGTCCTGGAGGCGGTGGAGGGCTACCGGTCCTTCTTCCAGCCCTCCGAGTTCCTCGAGAAGCCGTACGTCAGCGTCTCGGCGGACGTCGTCGTCGCAGAGGACGACGCAACGGCCCGCGAACTCGCCACCGGCTACGACCTGTGGGTGCGCAGCATCCGCACCGCCGAGGGAGCCATCGAGTTCCCGACGCCCCAGGAAGCGCGTGCCCACACGTGGACCGACGAGGACCGTGCCCTCGTCCAGGACCGCCTCGACACCCAGTTCGTCGGCTCGCCGGGCCGGGTGGCCGACCAGTTGGAACAACTGCGGGAGGCCACGGGCGCGGACGAGTTGCTCATCACGACGATCACCCACGACCACACGGATCGGGTCCGCTCGTACGAACTGCTCGCGGAGGAATGGCGCCGACGGGGTCACTCCCTCCAGCCGGGCTGATGCCCGGCGTCCCGACGGTGAGGCGCTTGAATCGCCGACGCACGCGCTGACTTGGCCGAGCTGCCACGCACGCCGCGCGGTGGGGGTCAGCCCGGTGGGAGGCCACGCAGGAGCAGAACCGGCGACTGTCGCGGGCTCTGGCCCGCGGTGTCGACGACGCGCTCTCGGCCCCACGGCTCGTACTCCCGGCCGACGACCTGTTGTCAGTCCGGCAGCTGCAGAGGTTCCTCGGCCAGGGCGTATCCGGCGGCGTAGCCCACGGGACCGACCGGGTGCCGGGCCAGCACGGAACGGACGATCGCCTGCTCGATCGGTGCGCGAACTGGAGGCACAGGAAGCCCGGTCCAGGCCGTCACTGCCCACGCCTGACCGCCGCCCGCACACGAAAACGACGAACCGAAAGGTCCTCCCATGGCCACCGTCCTGTCCGTCTCCGGAAGCCCCTCTGCCACCTCACGTACCGCTCGGCTGCTGCGCCACCTGGACGAGCGGCTCATCTCGCAGGGGCACGAGGTGATCCCACTGGACGTTCGTACGCTCCCCGCCGAGGCGCTGTTCGGGGCCGACTTCGCTCACCCGGCGATCGTCCGCACCACCGCCCTGTTCGAGCAGGCGGACGGGCTGGTGATCGCTACCCCCGTCTACAAGGCTGCCTACTCGGGTCTGCTGAAGTCGCTGCTCGACCTGCTGCCGCAGTACGTCCTGGCGGGCAAGACCGTTCTCCCTCTGGCCACCGGGGGCAGCGTCGCCCACGTGCTGGCCATCGACTACGCCCTGCGTCCGGTCCTTACCTCCATGGGCCCTGCGCACATCACGCCGGGTTGGTTCACGCTGGACAAGGACATCACGGTGGGCGAGGACGGCACGCTGACCGTCGCGCCGGACTCGGACGAGGCTCTGGCACAGGTCACGGACCAGTTCTCGGCAGCGCTGGGCGGCCGTACGACGCTGCTGGCGGCCGCTGGATGAGCGTCGCGCACGTCATCGCGAATGACGCCGAGGGCGATACCGTCGCCTCCGAGCCGGCCGCCGACTTCCGCAAGGGCGCCGCCGAGCGGGATGCTCGGCGCAGGCTAGATCTTCCGGGTGCTGGCCCGTCGCCGACGCCGGCGTCGCCCAGATCCCGCAGAGCCACTTCGTGTACGTCAGCGTCCTGCGCAGGCAGGGTACGCGCGAACAACAGTGACCGACGCCTCGGCCGCCGAAGCCTCGATCGTGGTGGCCACGGCCAAGGTGACGGCAGCGAAGGCCGCCTGCTGAAGGGCCCAGCACATCGGCCGCTACGTCCTGAACGGCACCAGGCCGCCCCGCCATGGCCTCCTTTGAGGAGCGCCGACGAACACCTTCTGATCGGAGCCCCGCGTGTCCCTCACCTTCCACTGGTTCCTGCCCACCAACGGCGACAGCCGCTACGTCGTCGGCGGCGGCCACGGCACCCCCGCCACCGAGTCCGGGCGCGACCGGCCGCCGACGGTCGCCTATCTGAGCCAGATCGCCCGCGCCGCCGAGGACCTGGGCTTCGTCGGCGCGCTCACGCCGACGGGAGCATGGTGCGAGGACGCGTGGCTGACCACCGCCATGGTCAGCCAGAACACCGAACGCCTGAAGTTCCTCGTCGCCTTCCGGCCCGGATTCGTCTCGCCGACGCTCGCCGCGCAGATGGCCTCCACCTTCCAGCGGCAGACCGGCGGACGGCTCCTGCTGAACGTCGTCACCGGAGGCGAAAGCCACGAGCAGCGCGCCTACGGCGACTTCCTCGACAAGGACGCCCGCTACCGCCGTACCGGTGAATTCCTGGAAATCGTACGAGGGTTGTGGGAGGGCAGGACCGTCGACCTGCGCGGCGAGCACCTCCAGGTCGAGGACGCGAAGCTCGCCCGGGTGCCGGACCCGGTACCCGAGGTGTACTTCGGAGGCTCCTCGCCGATCGCGGGGGAAGTCGCCGCCAAGCATGCCGACGTCTACCTCACCTGGGGCGAGCCGCCCGCCGCCGTCGCGAAGAAGATCGCCTGGATCCGGGCGTTGGCCGACAAGCAGGGCCGTAACGTCCGCTTCGGCATCCGCCTGCATGTCATCACCCGCGACACTTCCGAGCAGGCCTGGGCCGAGGCGAACCGGCTCCTCGACGGCTTCGACCCGGAGGCGGTCAAGGCAGTCCAGGCCGGGCTGGCCCGCAGCGAATCCGAGGGGCAGCAGCGGATGCTCGCGCTGCAGGGCGGTCGCCGTGATGACCTGGAGATCCACCCCAACCTGTGGGCAGGCATCGGCCTGGTGCGCGGTGGTGCGGGCACCGCCCTGGTCGGCAGCCATGACGAGGTCGCCGAGCGGATCAAGGAGTACCACGCTCTCGGCATCGAGGAGTTCGTGCTCTCCGGCTATCCGCATCTGGAGGAGGCGTACTGGTTCGGCGAGGGCGTCCTGCCGAAACTCCAGGCGCAGGGCCTGTGGCAGCATCCGTACGGACAGCAGGCCGTCCCCTCAGCCCAGGTGCCCTTCGCGGGCGCCGGAGGCCCGCGATGACGTGATTGCGGGGGAGTCCGGGGGCGCCCACGTGATTCCTGACGACGCCGAGCTGCACGCTGTTACGGGTTGACGTGGCTGTGGCGCTCGCTGTGGCCCACTTGTTGCCGGTCGTGGAGTGTCCGAGTCGTCCGATCACTGAGTCAACTATTTTGCCTTGCCGCCACATTGACAGCGAATGGCGGCCTGCTGGAGCATGAGACCTCCGATGAATGGGAGTTGCTCATGAGCGCATACCCAAGACGTCAGGTTCTGGGGGCTGCCGCGGGTGTGACAGCCGCGGCCGCATTACCCACCGCCTTCGGCACTCAGGCGTGGGCCGAGGAGCCGGCTGCCGGGCCGGCGGGGCAGTGGGTTCCCGTTCCCGCCCCGGTACCTGTCCCGCTCGACGCGCTCTTCGACAACGACGCCATCGACACCGCCACCGCCCGCGGCGGCGACTTCGACGGCTCGGGCTACACGTTCCCGGGTGAGGAACTCCCCGCCGGCCGAGTCGAGGTCGACGGCGTCCCGTTCCTCTTCCCGTCGTCCGCCGCGGGCGCCAAGAACAACGTGGTCGCGCTCGGCCAGCGCGTCGACCTGCCCAAGGGCCGTTATCTGTCAGCTGTGTTCCTCACGGCGGGCAGCTACGGCAACGCCTCCGGCACGGTCACCGTGCACTACGCGGACGGCACGGCCACGACCGCCGGTCTCGGCGGGTCCGACTGGTATGCGGGGGGCGGCTCACTGGCGGCGTCCTACCGCTACGCGCCGGACGGCACCAAGGATGAGCACAGCGTCGGGATCGGCACCTCGGAGCTGTGGATCGACCCGCGGCGGGAGGCCGTCGCCCTCACACTGCCGACGACCAATCCGGCCGAGGCGGGTAAGCCGTCCCTGCACGTCTTCGCGCTCTCCCTGCAGCCGGTCGCCCAGGGACGGGCGTTGGCACTGCGGGACGCGCACTCCACGAACTCGCTGCTGGAGTCCACGGGCGCGCAGAGCGTCGAGGCCACCGTCGTCAACGCGGGCACCGTCGCCATCCTGGCGGCCGACGGCGTGTCCGTCGGCGTGGACGTGCCCGGCGCCCGCACTGTCGAGCCCGCCCGCATCCGCCGACTCGACCCCGGCGAACAGGCCCGTGTCCACGTCGGCATCCGCAACCGCACGGGCACCGCACCCGGCACCACGCGGGAGGGGACGGTAACCGTCGGCGGACGGGGCGGACAAGCAGCCTCCAGAGATGGCAAGTTGACCCTCGGCGTCGCCGACTACCAGCCCGGCGAAGCCTCACTCTCCGGCCACCAGGCGCCGTACTGGTTCCAGGGCGCCAAGTTCGGCATCTTCATCCACTGGGGCGTCTACTCCGTCCCCGCCTGGTCGCCCGTCGGCAAGCAGTACGCCGAGTGGTACTGGAACCACATGCAGGACCCAGCCAACGCCGTCCACGCCTACCACCGGGACAAGTACGGTGAGGACTTCGCCTACGACGACTTCATCCCCCTGTTCACAGCGGAGCGGTTCGACCCGCGAGCATGGGTGGAACTGTTCCGCGAGGCGGGCGCCCAGTACCACGTGCTGACGTCGAAACACCATGAGGGCTTCGCCCTGTGGGACACCAAGGTCTCCGACCGCAACTCCGTGAAGATGGGGCCGAGGCGGGACCTGGTCAGGGAACTGTTCGACGCGTCCAGGCGCTACACGCCCGAACTCCACCGCGGCCTGTACTTCTCCATGCCCGAGTGGTTCAACCCCGACAGCCCGTGGATGGGCCACGCCCCTCGCAACCCCTACACCCTGGACCCGGTGCAGTACACCGGATACACCCCGGGCAAGGACTTCGTGAAGGACTACCAGGCCCCGCAGATGCTGGAGCTGATCCACGGCTACGACCCGGAGCTCATCTGGTGCGACATCGGCGGCGCCAACGACAGCGTTCATGTCCTCGCGGAGTACTTCAACCACGCCAAGAACCGCCGCCGGCCCATCGACGTGACCATCAACAACCGTGCGGGTATCGGCTTCCACGACTTCACGACCCCCGAGTACACGACGTACGAGAACACGGTCGTCGCGAAGTGGGAGTCCAGCCGCGGCCTCGACCCCTTCAGCTACGGCTACAACCAGGCCACGCCCGACGGCTCCTACATGACGGCCGAGGAGGTCGTGCACAGCCTCGTCGACATCGTCTCCAAGAACGGCAACTTCCTCCTCGACATCGGTCCGCGCGCTGATGGCACCATCCCGGAGATCATGCAGAAGCGGCTGCGCGAGACGGGTGGCTGGATGCGGACCAACGGCGAGGCGATCTACGACACGACGTACTGGTCGCGCATGGCGCAACTGGGCGACGACCTGCGGTTCACGGTCCGCCACAACGAGGCCTTCTACATCCACTCGCTGGCCCAGCCGGGCGCGAAACTCACCGTCGAGGCCCCGGTGCCGATCCGCACAGGTGACAAGGTGACCATGCTCGGCTACGACCGCCCGCTGACCTGGACCGTCAGCAACGGTTCGCTTGTCATCGACGTACCGCAGGGGGCCCGCAGGGCGGGACGGTACGTGTGGGTGTTCAAGGTGGAGTGGCACGGCTGAGGTTCGGGCTGGCCGCAGGCCACGTTAACCCGATTCGCGCTTGGTTCAACGGCCCCAGGGCGCGTATCGAGTCGTGATCAATTTGCGGGATGTGCTTCGCGGCACGGTCCGGGCCGATGGACGGTCTTACGTGACACGAGTGCAACTGACCGATCCGGATCGGGAGTTCATCGGGCCGTACTTGCCGATCGGCGAGTACGGCCCGTACCCCGAGCGACTGCGGCAGCAGTTCGAGGGCGTGATCTGGCGGGTCAGGACGGGCGGGCAGACCACTAAGGTCCACCTCGCCGCTGACGGCAAGTGCCGCCCGCTGGCGTTCATCCCCGCCCGGAAGAAGGTACGGGTACGCGGGCCCGTCGGCCAACCCCGCATCCGGTCGGACGCGGTCGCCGGGGGACAAGGCGTACTCGTCCCGCGGAAACCGCGCCCACGTGCATAAAACGCCGTATCAAGGCGGTCATTCCGGAGAAGAAGGGCTCCAGAGGTGGCCGACCCGTCAGCCACGACGCCGATCTCTACGAGGAGCGGAACACCGTCGAACGCCTGATCAACAAGCTCAAGGCATGGCGAGGCATCGCCATCCGATACGACAAGGCTCCCGACAGCTACCTTGCCGGTCTCCACCTGCGCGCCTCGATGATCTGGATCAGGGACCTCACCAGGGCCACCCGATGATCGTGACTTGATATGCCCCTGGGTGACGCGCTGAGGTGCCGGACGCCACGGGCGGGCAGGAGTTGAGTCAACGGTCAACCAGCCGTGGACGCGGGGCTTCACCTGTGGATTCCGCGTCGGTGTCGTCGGTGTCGACCGGGCCGCGGGGAAGCATCCAGTCCAGCCATTTCGGCAGCCACCAGTTGGTCCGGCCGAGGAGTGTCATGGTTGCCGGTACCAGCACCATGCGTACGACCGTGGCGTCGATGAAGATCGCGGTGGCCAGGCCGAGCCCGAACATTTTGGTGGACGGGTCGTCGGCGACGGCGAAGGACAGGAAGACCGTCACCATGATGAGCGCGGCCGACGTGATGATCCGCGCAGTGCCCGAGACGCCTTCGACGATCGCCGTGCGGTTGTCGCCCGTGCGCACGTACTCCTCGCGAACGCGCGAGAGAAGGAACACCTCGTAGTCCATCGACAGGCCGAACAGGATGGCGAAGAGGAACATCGGGATGAACGACACGATCGGAACCGTCGCTTCCAGCCCGATGAGTGCGCCTCCCCAGCCCCACTGGAAGACCGCGACCATGATTCCGTATGCCGCGCCGATGCTGAGCAGATTCAGCAGTACCGCCTTGAGCGGTACGAGTATCGAGCGGAAGACCAGCATCAGCAGCAGGAACGACATCGCCAGCACGGCGGCGACGAGCACCGGCAGGCGTTGGCTGGTGCGTTGGCCCACATCGGACAGGCTCGCGGCGGCGCCGCCGACGTGGGCCCTGGCCGGGCCGTGCCCGATCGCCTTGGGCAGCACGTCGGTGCGCAGCCGGGCGATGGTGTCGGCCGTGGCCTCGTCCTGAGGGCTGGTGGTCGGGAACACCACGAGGGTCGCGATGCCGGTGGCCCGATCGATGTGCGTCGGCGCGACGGATGCGATGCCCGGATCCGCCGCGACCGCCTTGACGAGTCGGTCCAGCACTCCCGGATCACCGGTGGGGTCCGCGGCGATGACGAGGGGACCGTTGGTGCCCGGGCCGAACCCCTCGGCGACGAGGTCGTAGGCCCGGCGCTCGGTACGGCTGTGGGGCAGTGAGCCGTCGTCGGGCAGGCCGACGCGCAGGCCGAGCAGGGGCAGCGTCGCGGTCAGCAGCAGCCCCGCCGCGCCGACCGCGTACGGCACCGGGTGCCGGCTGACGTGCCCGATCCAGCGCCGCCACCCGGCGGCGTGGGCGGCGCCTGCCGCCGGGTCCCGCCACTGTGCGAGTCGGGCCGGCTTCCGCCTCTGAAGAGCCCTGCCGATCCGGCCGGCCCGGGCCAGGCGCATGCCGGCGGCGCCGAGGAAGGCCGGCAGCAGTGTCACCGACGCGACCACCATGATCAGGACGACGATCGAGACGGCGATCCCGCCCACCGTCATGAACGGCACGTTCGCGACCGCCAGTCCGAGGATCGATACGACGACGGTGCCGCCGGCGAAGACCACCGGGCGCCCCGCCGTGGCCACCGCCCGTCCGGCCGCCTCGTGGGGATCGAGTCCGCGCGCGAGGTACTCCCGGTGGCGGGCCAGCACGAACAAGGCGTAGTCGATACCCACACCGAGCCCGACCATGCTGCCCAGGACCGGGGCGAAGGTCGGGACGTCCGTCATCCCCGCGAGTACCGTCATCGTGGCGACTCCGACGGTCAGCCCGAAGACCGCCATGCCGATCGGCAGCGCGGCGGCGACGAGCGAACCGAACGCCAGGAACAGGATCGCGGCCGCGGCGAGGAGGCCGATCAGCTCGCTCGCGCCGCCGTCGGGGTCGGAGAAAACGTAGAAGAGGTTCCCGCCCATTTCGATGCGCAGCGGCAGCTCGCCGCGCAGCCGGTCGCCGAGATCGACGAGGGCGTGGAGGTCCTTGGCCGACAGCCGGCTCTGGTCGGGGTACTGCACCCGGACGACGGCGATCCGTCCGTCGGCCGAGACCAGGCCGCCGCGCACGGCGGTGTCGCCGCCTGTGTCGAGTGCCCCCGCCGGGTCGGTCGTGCCGAGTACGTGAGGCAGCCGCCTCACCTCGTCCTGGAGCCGCGCGAGCGCGGTGCGCGCGCTGCCGTGGTCGAGGAACGTCGCCCCGCCGTCGAGGGGGGTGACGACCACCTGGGCGGTCATCCCCTCCTGGCCGGTGCCGGCCCGCTCGATCAGTTCCGCGGCCCGCCCGGAGTCCAGTCCCGGCGCGGTCATCGAGTCCGCGGTCCGCCCGCCGACGGTGACCGCGGCCAGGACGGCGAGCGTGGCGGCGATCAGCCATGCCGCGATCACCCGCCAGGGATGGCGGGCGGCGCTTGCGCCCACGCGCAAGAGGGCTTTCGAGAGCATCGGGTCCTCCAACCACCTCGTCGGCCGTCCTTGTACGGCCGCCGATGCCGAGGCTCGTCGCCGCGGCGCCGCGGGACATCGGCTCGCGGGCCGCGGATCCGTCGGCCCCAGGACGGAGTAGCGCCCCGTCCTTTCGGCCGATGCGCGGCACGGCGCGGTCCCTAGGCTGAGAACCGTGCTGCGAGACGACCTTCGAACCCTGTGGACCGAACCACGGCCGCCCGACGCGCCCGCCCGGGTGTGGCGGGACTGGGCACTGCTCGGCGCGGGCCTGGGCGGTGTGGTGCTGGAGGCCGCACTGCGCGAGGACGTGGTGTGGCGGCCGGTGGCCGTGGTGCTCGCCGTCTGGCTGTGCGTGCTGCCCCTGTGGCGCCGGACCCGCCCGCTGGCGATGGTCGTGCTGGCGTTCGGCTCGGTGATCCTGCTCCAGGTGGCCTCCCTGGTCGCCGCACCCAGCGAGCCCGTCGGCCTGAACACCGGCGCGATCGTGCTCGTACTGGTGTATGCGCTGCCCCGGTGGGGGTCGGGACGGGAGATCGTGCTGGGCGGCGCGGTGATCCTCGGGGCCTTCGCCATGTCGGCCGTTACGGACGACACCCCGGCCGCCGAACAGGTGGGGGGCTTCGTCTTCCTGTTCCTGCCCGGCTTGATCGGGGCCGCCGTGCGGTTCCTGGCGACCGCTCGCGAGCGGCAGTTGGAGAAGGTACGTTCCCGCGAGCGCGAGCAGCTCGCCCGGGAACTGCATGACACGGTGGCCCATCATGTGTCGGCCATGGTGATCATCGCCCAGGCGGGCCGGGTGCTCGCGGGCACCGACCCGGCTGCCGCCGTCGAGGCGCTGGAGGGTGTCGAGGAGGAGGGTGCGCGCACGCTGGAGGAAATGCGAGCCATGGTCGCCGCGCTGCGCGACCGCGGGGCCGGCGCCGAGCTGGCGCCTCCTGCCGGTGTCGCGGATCTGGAGCGCCTGGTGCGCACCCCGGGTGGCCGCCTCAGGGTCGACCTGGGGCTGGACGGCGAACTGGAATCGCTGCCCCCGGCCGTGGACGCGGCCGTCTACCGCATCGTGCAGGAGTCGGTGACCAACGCCATGCGCCATGCGGTCAACGCGACCGAGGTCGTCGTCCGGGTCACCGCGGAACGGCACAAGGTACGGGTGAGCGTGCGCGACAATGGCCAACGCACGGGCCGAGGCCGCGACGGATACGGACTTGCCGGACTGCGCGAGCGCGCTGCCCTGCTCGGCGGCAAGCTACAAGCGGGCCCCGGCGCCGACCAGGGCTGGCATGTCGAAGCCGAGCTGCCGAGAGGGAGGACGGAGAGCGGTGTCCATCCGCGTCCTACTCGCTGACGACCAGACCATCATCCGTACCGGGCTGCGGATCATGCTGAACGCCCAGCCCGGGATCGAGGTGGTCGGCGAGGCCGCCGACGGACAGGAAGCGGTACGTCTGGCCCGCGAACTGCGTCCCGACGTCTGCCTGTTCGACATCCGCATGCCCGGGCTCGACGGGCTCGAGGCCACCCGGCTGGTCGCCGGCCCCGGCGTCGCCGACCCGCTGGCCGTGGTCGTCATCACCACGTTCGACCTCGACGAGTACGTCTACGGCGCACTGCGTGCCGGCGCCCGCGGATTCCTCCTCAAGGACACGGGACCGGACCTTCTGGCCCAGGCCGTACGGTCGGCGTCCAACGGTGAGGCGCTCATCGCGCCCAGCGTCACCGTCCGTCTGCTCCAGGCATTCGCGGACCTGCCCGCCAGCCGGCCCGTGGCCCAGCCGGTCTCCCCCGTCACCGCCCGTGAGGAGCAGGTGCTCCTCGCCGTCGCTCGCGGTCTGACCAACACCGAGATCGCCGATGCACTGCACATCAGCCTCAGCACGGTGAAGACGCATCTGGCCAGCCTGATGGCCAAACTCGGCGCCCGCAACCGGGTCGAGATCGCGATGTGGGCCTACGAAACGCGCCGTATCCTCCCCGGAACCTGAGCCGAGGTGCCGGGCCATGTCCCTTGAGTCAACTGGGACGGTGAGACACCCGATAGCAGCAGGACCGCCCGATGATCACGACTCGATACGCGCCCTGGTCGTCGTCGGGTCGCTCGCATTCGGCTACCTGCTCGGCCGCCGTCCCCTGGGCGCGGCAGAGCAGGTCTGGGCAAGTCGGCAATCAGCTGGCAGGTGTCCGCGACAACCACGCCGTAGGCGCCCGGCGGGACTCGCGCGGTGCGCCCGAACGTTCGGCCAACTGTCCGCCCAGCACGGTGAGTCCGGCCAGCAGGAGGGTCATACCGACCGGCACCAGCCAGTGATTGCGTCCGAATCCCATCGCGACCGCCAACACCACCGTGGCTGCAGTCACCAGCGCCGCCGTCCACGCCCCGGCCCGTTGCGCGACCGCGGCCAGTACGGCGAACCCCACCAGACCGACAAAGACGAGCTGGGCCCCGACACCGTAGATCAGCGCTTCCGCACCGGGAATGTCCTTCACCCCTGCGAACATGTCCTGCAACTCCGTCCGATTCGCAGCACGGAACCCGCCCACCAGATCCAGGAGCAACTGCACCACGTTCGCCAGCGAACTGAGCAGGACCACCACCACACTCGCCCGCAGCGCAGCCCTGCGCCCAGCCGTCAGTCCCGCCGTTGCGGCACTGCCCCCGGTGACCAGCCGGCCGAAGTGCAGGCTCATTGCCGCGAACATCAAGAACCCCGCCAGCCAGACCGCGTGCGCGGCCGTCCACCAGCCCCCCGGCTCCGCCTGCCCGCCGATCGGCCGCATCAGCAGCCACCCGGCCAGAAAGCACGCCGGTGCGGCGGCGAACATCAGACGGACGGTCAAAGTCGCCCGCGTCATCGGAGTTGTGGGAGTTGCCATGCGGTTCATCGTCGGCTTCATGCCCAGCACCATCCCAGCGGGCGAGAGCCACGTCACTCATGGCCGCCCCCACTCTGCCCGGGGGTTTTCCCCCGGGCTGGGACTGCCCAACAGGGTTGCTGCTGCGGGTAGGAGCTGCCGCAGACCGACGGGCTGCGGGCCCAGGGAGGACAGCTCCGTGGAAGCCGTCAGCTGCCGATGGTCTTCCAGAAGCGACACTGGTGTTCCTGGGCGAGATCGGCCGGTTCCGTCCTTCCCGGTTGCAGCGACTGGACGTGCCGGCCGGTTCCGAAGCGGGGCCAGGGCGCCGCGCCGTGGCCGTTCGGGTCGCCCGTGTAGGCGAACTGGGCCCAGTAGCGCACCATCGTGTCCGCGAGTTGGTGCTGAGCGGGTGTGGCCGGACCGGGGAGCTGCTCGTCGGCGAAGAGATACTGCAGTTCACTGCCGTGGAACGCTCCGGTGGGGAAATTGGGTTTCTTGAGGGTGCTGAACCAGGGAGCTTCGTTGTCATCGAACTCGTAGGCATAGGTGGGCACTTGCCGGTCCAGGGTCTGGTCCCGGTCGAGGACCGTGCACCCCCAGGCCCAGTCGCTGATGACGGCGGACAGCGCCTCGCCAGGGGAGTGGAAGCGGTCGGTGGGGTAGCGGATCAGGACGCGGGCCGCGTCGGTCGGGGTGAAGAGTGTCCGGATCTGTTGCCGGTAGCCGGTGTCGGTCGTCGTCTGGCCGGTCACGGCTTCGATGGCCGCGGTGAACAGACGATGTTCGTCCCGGGTGGTTCCCTGGATGATGGGGACCCGGTTGAAGTGGCCGGTGGCGAAGGCCTGTTCGGGGCTCGCAGGCAGTATGCCGGCGCCGACCGTGGGTCCGGATCCCAGTCCGTAGTCGGACCACTTGAGGAGTTCCTCCACTGGTTGGGCGCGCAGACAGGCAGCCGCTGTCCGGAGGTCGGAACAGCCGACCTGGGCCGCTACGTCAAGCCCGTGCTGCTCGCGCTCCGCGCGCGGCAGCGGGAACCAGGTCGCCGGACCCGGTGACCATTTGCGTCCCGTGCACTGGGCGCTTTGCAGGATCGCCTTGTGGAAGAGGCCCGCTGACCCCGGCGCCACGAGATGCGCGCAGACGCTGGTGCCGCCGGCCGACTCGCCGAAGAGCGTGACGTTCGCCGGGTTGCCGCCGAATGCCGCCGCGTTGCGCCTCACCCACCGCAGCGCGGCCTGCTGGTCCTCCAGGCCGAAGTTGCCCGACAGGTGCTTGGCCAGACCGTGGTCGAGCGCGGGATGGTCGAGGAATCCGAAGACACCGAGCCGGTAGTTGAAGCTGACGACGATCACCTTGCCCCTGCTGGCCAGGCGCTGTGCGTCGTAGAGGCTCCCGGCGCCGTTGATGAAGCCGTTGCCGTGGACCCACACCATCACCGGCAGATTGCGGGCGCTGCTGCGCAGAGGCGTGGTGACGTTCAGATAGAGGCAGTCCTCGCTGCTGCTCGGCTGGTCGATGAGCCCTGCTGCCTGTGCACACCGGTTGCCGGGTTCGGTCGCGGTCCGTACGCCTGGCCAGGACGCGGCCGGCTGGGGCGATGCCCACCGCAGCTGTCCGACCGGCGGGGCGGCGTAAGGGATCCCCTGGAACATCCGGGTGTCCGTGCCGAAGCTGCCTTCGACCAAACCGGCGTCCGTCCTGACCACGGTGGCAGGACCGCCTTGGCCACCCTCGGCGTGACGTGCTGCCTGCGAGGATCCGGCTGCGCCGCTGATCATGGCGCCGCAGAGCAGAGCGGTCAGCAGGGCCCGTAGCCGCGGCCGCGCCGGGACCTTCCTCCTGCGCTGTCCTGGTGAGAGATCCGGGCCTAAGGGATTCACGCGCGTTCACATCCTCAAACAGTTCGTGTGGGGTCCACACTAATATAAAGTGTGAGGCACTCACAAAGTCAATGCCGTGTGGACGAGACATGGAGATGAGCCCGATGCCGACAAGTGACGACGAGCGGCTGCCACCTGGCCTCGTCCTGGCCTGGGGGCTGACCACCAAGACGGGGCGACTGGGCCGGAAGCCCTCGCAGAGCGTCGAGGGAATCGTCGAAGCAGCTGTCGGGCTCGCCGACGAGGAAGGCTTCGCGGCCCTGTCCATGCCGAACATCGCCAGACGGGTCGGGCTCACCGCCAACGCGATCTACCGGTACGTCAGCTCGCGGGACGAACTGCTGGTGCTCGCCGCCGAGACCGCGTGGGGCCCGGCGCCGGACCTGGAAACCGGCACGGACCAGTGGCGAGCCGCGGCCGCCAGGTGGACCAGGGCAATGATCGAGCGATGCGACATCCATCCATGGCTGCCCGACCTGCCCATCCGCGGGGCGCCCGCGACCCCGAACCTGCTGCGCTGGACAGAAGTGCTGCTCGAAGCGCTCACCGGCGCCGGGTTGAGCTCTGCCGAATCGCTAGGGTGCGCGCTGCTGCTCGACGGCTACGCGCGGCGCATCGCCAGTGCCCGCCGCGACGTACGCAACAGCAGTGCGGCTCCGGTTCAGTCGGCCGCCGTGACACGGTTCCTTCAACCGCTCCTGCATGAGCACGGATATCCGATTCTGGCGTCCATGATGACGCACAACGAATACGACGACGCCATCGGCGACGACGACGTGGACTTCGGCCTGACCCGGATCCTGGACGGAATCGAGGTCCTGATCGCTCAACGAACGAAAGCCCACTGAACTGCGCCTCAACAAGCGGAAAACCACAGCTATGGACGCCGAAACACCGGAAGGGCTGTCGTGTTGCCGGCAAACGGCCCGGTTCGGCCAGGGAAACCCATGATCAGGCTGCCGCCCACCCGAGCCCGAGCGCGGCCAGCGCACGGAGCTTGTCGGCGGTGAGCTTGGCACGGCGGCTCTTGCTGTTCGACAGGAACACTCCGAGCTTCACAGGGTGTTCCTGGCCGTCAACCACGATCGTCTCGACGTGTCCCCTGGGGACGGTGACGGTACCGGTGCGGGTCTTGTACTGCGCCAGGGCCGCCACGCCCTTCTCGAAGGTGCCGGAGGCCGCCTTGGCGGGCGCCTCTTGCTCCGGGGGCAGCGGCGTGATGCCGAGCTGCTCCAGGCGTTCGTGCTGTCCGCCTGTCAGGGCCTGCCAGACCTCCGGCTTGCGCTGCTTGGCCAGCCACCGCCCGACATCCATGCCGTGCACGGTGACGCCGGGCAGGACGTCGGTCCGGTCCTCGTCGCGTACGAGTTCGCGCAGCGCGGCGTAGTGCCGCTGCCAGTCGGCCGGCCATGCCGGGTTCCAGTCCTCGTCGATTTCCTTCAACGCCGCCTCCCACTCGGGGTGTTCGGCCAGCGCGGCGGGGCGGCGGAGGTTGGAGAGCCACTGCCCGACCGGTCGGTCCAGCGCCGTCGCCGACCTTGGAGCGCACAACGTCCAGTGCTCCTCGAAGTACACCCGGGCGGCCTCCAGGTTCTCCTGGAACCGCTCGTCCACCAGGCTCCAGACCATGCCGAGCTTCTCCAGCCGTGCCGCGCGTTGGCCGGTCATCTGCCCTCCCCCGTACGCCCGTCGCTGTTCCGCGATCCACTGCCCGAGCGGGTAGGCGCCTTCCTTGTACCCGTACGGCACCCTGGCGTGAGCCTCACGTTCGGTGAACTTCTTGAGGGCCGCCCAGCCGCGCGCCCAGTCCTGCTTCTCTGTGTCGATCACGTTGAAGGACACCCAGTCCGCGACCATCACCGGATCTCGGGGAGCCGCAAAACGAAGCAGCAGACGCGACTCCTCCTCGCCGTCCCCGGGCGCCGCACCGATGTACTCGGACGGCTGCGCCACGTCCTTCTGCGGCTCCTGAGGAATGGCGAGCAGCTCCACGGCCTCTTCATCGTGAGCCCGAAGGCCCTCAAGTACCTTCACCAAAGGCCGATACGACCCGGAGGTGAACATGTCTTCCGGCATTTCTCCCGGCTGGAGGAAAACGGGAACGATGAGAGAGGCCAGCTTTCCCTGTCCCGGCTTCTGCCGAAGCGCCCGCCCGATGGCCTGGACGATGTCATGCGGCGCACCCTTCGGGTCCAACAGGGCCACACTGTCCACGCTCTTGATGTCGACACCCTCGCCCAGTACGCGACAGTTCGAGAGCACAGCACGCCGCGTCGTGGCACCGAACTCACCCAGGACGCCGCGCCGACGCTCGGGGACGTGCTCGCCGCACAGCCAGTCGGCCCAGATCCTCGACGGGTACATCTCGGGCTGGTTCGCGTGCAGTTTCGCCGCCACACGCTCCAGGCCCTCCGCGTACGCCGCCGCCTCCATCGTCCTGTGGTGGAAGGTGATGCACGACTGGAGCTGATGCTCGCTCATGGTGTGCAGAAGCGCGGCCTGGAGCGCCCCGAGCCGCTGACCGCGCACTTCCTCGCTGCGCCGCTCCTCACCCATCAGCCGCTCCGGAGTGACGACCGGGTCCTTCAGCTCCAGCACGATGATCTGATAGCGCGCCAGCAGACCGCGCGAGACCGCCGACGCGAGGCTGAGCTTGTACAACACGGGCCCGAACACGGCCTCGTCATCCATGGACGCCGCCATCTCCTGCACCAGCGCCTCCCGCACCCCCTCAGCAACCTCCCAGTTCGGCCGCTCCTGCCAAATCCGCGGCGTCGCCGTCATGTACAACCGCCGGTACGCCGGGATGACCCTCTGATCGTGGACGTCCGCCCACGCCTTACCCATCGAACCCGACGTCCGGTGCGCCTCATCGACCACCGCGAGGTCCACCGGAGTCAACTGCTGCCCGTACACGCCTTCGAACGCCTCAGCCAGCACACCCAGGCTGGCGTACGTCGCGTAAATGGTGACCGGCCCTTGGCCGTGCCACAGCGCCAACTGCACCGGGTTAGTCGTGGAGCGCACCTTCAGACTCCACAGCTCCGGATCGTCCTGCAGTGAACACACCGCAACCGCCGGCCCCTTGTGCCCGGCCTCGTGCCACGCCTTCACCGTCTGCGCCAGCAGATCCAGCGTCGGCACCAGCACCAAGACGCGCCCCCTGGGCACCAGCCGCTTCGCCGACGCGGCCGCCATGAGAGTCTTCCCCGTCCCGCACGCGGCGTGCACCTGCCCGCGCAGCCCATGAAAAGGGATACCGCCCGGCGGGACATCGAGACCGCGCACGATGGCGGCAACGGCCTCGATCTGGTGGTCACGCAACTTCACTGTCATGCCGCCATGGTCTCCTCTTCGTGGAGTGCGGCGCTTCGTCAGAAGTGAAGTCCAGCGCATGGTCGACGTAGGAGCGGCCGGTGCCGCGGCTGATGCCGGGCGCCGCGGCCTGGATAGCCAGAGTGCCGCTCGCCGGGCGGGCCGTGCATCCCGCTATCGAACGTCGACGTAGTCGCCCGCTGTCGTGAGGGGGGCCGTCGTCGAGGTACCCGCGAAGGAGTAGCGCCAGTAGCCGTCTGTGGAGGCGGCGACCGTCGTCCTCAGCGTGCCGGACGCGTCGGTGTGGACGGACTTGACAGTGTTGTATGTGCTCGTCCCCGCTTTGCGGAACTGCAGCTTGACCAGCTGGCCGGCGTACCCGTGGTACGCGAGTTCGTCGTCCCACCAAGCACGCGAGAGCTTCCCGGCGACCGTGATCGTCCTGCCCTCCTTCACCGGCTCCGGGGACGCGTTCACGGTCAGCTTCGACGCTCGCAGCACACGCAGGGCCGGATCGGGAGTCAGTGTCGTGTACGAGCTGGGGCCGGCGTATGCCTGGGCATAGACGTGCCAGGTTCCGGCGTCGGAATTCTTGATCAGAGTCGGATTGCCGTTGATGAGGAGGCTGCACTTCCAGGTGTGACCGCTCACTCGGGAGCAGGACGCCTGGTTCTTGGTCGCATGGAGGACGGCGTCGAACTCGTCGTCGTTCATGTCGGTGCCGCCGTGGAACAACGTCACCGAGCCGTTGGTGATCGTGGCTGCGTCGCTCGCGGTGACCGTGGCGGTGATCAGTTTGGTGGAGGTGCCGATCACCACGTCCTTTCCGCCATTGACGGTGACATCGAGGATGACCGGCGGCGCGCCGTCCGCATGAGCGACCGGCACACCGACAGCGGTGACTGCCAGGGCGCCGATCGTGGCACCGAGGACGGATATGCGCATGGCTTCCTCACAGGTCGAGTGACGACGGAACCCGCGTCGCTCCGGGGTGGGCGCATCGTATGCGCCCGGTCGTCACAACTGCCGCCCGGGGTACCACGACCGGGGTCCTTTGCACCTCCCGTAAGGGGCGCCAACATGTCTGCGCCGTACGTCACGTAGACCGCGCCGCCGGGCGCGCCGCGGCCGTCCAGGCGCCGCCGGCGTAGACGCGATCCGCACTGAAGCTGGGGCCCGGCCTCACCGATGGCCGGTTGGGCCTGGACTGAGGACCTTGTCGCACCACGATCCGGCAGGGATCATGACCGCGTGCAGCACCGAGAGGAACTTCACGAGCTACTCGCACGCGCCGGACTCACGGTCGTCGAGGAGGTGAGCCCGGGCAGCCTGTTCCCGCCGGAAGCCGGCTGGCGGATCGCGCGGGGGATCGCGGCGCCGGACGGAGTGGTCCGGGAAGGGCTCGATGCCGCGTGGTGGCGCCGTCTTTGCGATGTCGACGGCGAGTTCCTGGTGGCCGTCCTCAGGCACCGGATCGGCGGCAACGACTCCTGGTGGACCCGGGTCCGGCATGCCGGGAGCGGCGTGCCGGAGTTGACGGGCGACCCCGGGTTCGTGGCGCTCTCCCTCGACGGGCAGGTGCTGCTGGCGGAGGTGCCCGACGTGGGTGGGCCCCGGGTGACGGCCCTCGACCGACTGCCGCAGCGTTTGGAGGAGGCCGCCGTGGCCGCCGGGCGTGAGACGGAGGTCGAGCGCGCCGAGGTGTGGGCGGCGGTGCCCGGCCGACGTGCGTGGCCTCTGCACTGGGCGGAGGGCATCGGGTTCAATTCGACCGCGACGGACGAACTGCTGATCCGGCTGCTGGATGTGGAGGACGGCTTCCTGCACGGATGCGACCGGCCCGCCGTCCTCGACGCCGCCCTGGCACACCCCGATCCGCGGGTGCGGTCAAGGCCCGCCGATACCTTCCGGCCCAAGCTCACGTCCGACCAGTGGGTACACCTGGTCCGCGCCGAGCCGTCGCCCAACCGACGCGTGCTCTGGGCGGAGCGCGCCTGCATCTGGGGCGCCGAACTCCCCGACGACGTGTACGACGACCTCCTCGCCGACCCGTCCCGCGCGCAAGCCGCCGAACTCCCAGGGCTCCCCGCACAGCAACTCCCTGACCTCGCGGCCGACACCGATCCCCGTGTGCGGGCGGCGGCCTGTGCCCGCTGGGACGACCTCGCTGCGTCGCTGCGGGAGCGGCTGCTCGCCGACACCGACTACGCGGTGCGAACGGCTGCGCTGCTCGCCCACCACACCGGCGTACCCATGCCTCGCGAGGTTTTCGCCGCGCTGCCGGACCCACGGCGAGCCCTGGAACGGTGCCGGCTCACGCCCGGGCTGGAGGCGGAGCTGGTCCGGGACGGGGACGCGGAGGTACGTCGGGCGCTGGCCGCCAACCCGGGCCTGGGCCGGCCTGGCGTCGCCGCGCTGGCGGAGGACCCGCAGGACGACATCCGCTCCGCGGTGGCGCTGCGCCCCGACCTCACCGAGGAGCAACGTGCCACGGTTCGCCATGACTTCGACCCGACGTCGATGTCGCACACCGTGCCCTGGGTCGAGGCCCTGCACGGCGACGCCGAGGCAATGCGCCGTCTCGCCGCGTCGTCCCACCCGCTGATCCGCCGCAGTGTTGCTCGAGCCCGGCACCTCCCGCCGGATGTTGTGGCGCGCCTGTCGCGGGACGGGGACCGGGTGGTCCGTCTGTTCCTCGCCGAATCGTGTGAGGACGCGCCGGGCGACCTGCTGCTGGAAGTCTGGCGCTGGTGGGACGGCAGCTTCAGCCACCCCGACCGGCCGCGCAGCCATCCCAACTTCCCTCGTGCGGGCCTGCTGCGCTACGCCGCCGACCCCAGCGGGCGAATGCGCCGCCTGGCCCTGGACGATCCGGAGTCGACACCGGCCGACGTCGCCCGCCTGGCCCGGGATCCCGAAGCCGAGGTGCGCCGCCGCGCGGCTGAGGACCCCCGGCTTTCACCGGCCGACGCGATGCGGCTGCTGAACGACCCGCAGGCCCACGTCCGCGGCACCGCCGTGCGCAATCCGCGACTGCCGGCCCGCGTCCTGGCCGGGCTGTTGCACGACCGCGAGACGGCATGCGCAGCGGTCACCAACCCGGCGATCCCAGTCCCCGTCCTGCACCGCATCCTGGCCGCGGCCGAAGCAGCCGTGGCAGCCCTGCGCTGAACACCGACACCCCGCACTGAGGCCGTGGCGGTCCGATGCCGACTCCGGCACACCGCGGTAGACCCCTGCCACACAGCGGCGATCCAACGGGTGATGTCGCGGCACCGTGTGTCCTGAACTGCAGTGACCCGCGTCCGCCGAGCGGCATCACGCGAAGATCACGAGGAAACGCCTCGCGCCAGGCATCTTCCGATGAGGTCAGTGGTGGAGACACCCGCCGTGTACCCCACAAGCTGCAACTTCCCCGCAGCGGCCACCGGCCCGAAGACCTCATCGATGGCATCTGGCGAGATGTCGTCCCCGTGCACGACCACCGCGATGTCGTGTTCGTCCAGGAACTCAGTCGTCACGCGTTCCGGAGCGTTCGGTATCACTGCATCGACGTATCGGCATGCCTCGATCACCGTGACCCGCTCGGCCAGGGTCATGATGGGCCTGCGCTTGTACTCGGTCACCACCTCGTCCGAGAGCACGCCGACGATCAACCGTTCTCCGAAGGTGCGCGCGGCCTTGAGGAGCGCCACGTGTCCCGGGTGGAAGAGATCACCCACCATGTCGACGTAGACATTCGGCTGGTTGGTCGTCTCAGCATGGTCGGCCACGGCTGTTGTTCCTCTCCGCATCGTCCGGCTGGCCAACGGCGAGATGCAAACCCTGTCCATCACTTCCGCTCGCCCACCCTGGCAGCAGAGCAGGGTCGGAGAGCATCGGTTCCGGCAGTGTCCACGTCACAGCCCCATGCGTCCCGCTCAGCCCGCCCGTCGGCAAACCGAGTGCTCGGCAGCAGCGGCGTCGCGCCGTCCGCGTCTGCCTCGGATCCAGTGTCGTTACGGGGTCTGCCGTCGCGGTCGCCCGCCGTCCGCAACGGATCTCACCGAACCCGGTGGTGCCGCCGGTACGGGATCAGGCCGCGACGAGTTCCCGCTCGCGGTCCGGCGTTTTGACCTGGGGCTTCTTGTTCGGCAGCGAGAGCCGGAAGACCTTGTGCCACGCGGAGAACACCTGCTTGGGCAGCGGCCCGGTGACGTACTCCAGCTCGTACTTCTCGAACAACGCGCGCACCTTCACGGCGACCTCGGCGTACCGGTTGCTCGGCAGGTCCGGGAACAGGTGGTGCTCGATCTGGTGCGACAGGTTGCCGGTCATGAAGTGCATGGCCTTGCTGCCGCTGATGTTCGCCGAGCCCATCATCTGGCGCAGGTACCACTGTCCGCGCGTCTCGCCCTTGATCGACCGGCGCTCGAAGACCTGCACGCCCTCGGGGAAGTGCCCGCACATGATGACCGAGTGGGTCCAGATGTTGCGGACCAGGTTCGCGGTGAACGTGGCGGCGAGGGTGGGGAGGAACGAGGGGCCCGACAGCAGCGGGTGGATCACGTAGTCCTTGAGGACCTGCTTGCGGATCTTGCGGCCCACGGCCCTGGCCCGCGCGCGGAACTCCGGATTGTTGCGGCGGCGCTTGTGCAGGTTCTTGCCGAGCTCCAGGTCGTACGCCGCGATGCCGTACTCGAAGAAGCAGGCGTTGAGGAAGTTCCACAGCGGCTGGCCGAGGTGGAACGGGTGCCACTTCTGGTCCTCGTCGACGCGCATGATGCCGTAGCCGAGGTCGTTGTCCTTGCCGATCACGTTGGTGTACGTGTGGTGCAGCTCGTTGTGCGAGTGCTTCCACTGCTCGGACGGCGAGACATGATCCCACTCCCAGGTGGTGGAGTGGATCTTCGGGTCCCGCATCCAGTCCCACTGACCGTGCAGGATGTTGTGGCCGATCTCCATGTTGTCCATGATCTTTGCCACGGACAGACCGGCGGTGCCGATCAGCCACGCGGGCGGGAAGATCGAGAACAGCAGCACGCCCCTGCTGACCAGCTCGAGCCTGCGCTGCGTCGAGATGACCTTGCGGATGTAGGCAGCGTCCTTCTCGCCGCGGGCGGCGATCACCTCGTCGCGGATCGCGTCCAGCTCGCGGCCGAGCTCCTCGATCTGCTCCGCGGTCAGATGGGCGGTGGGGTCGATGGCGGTCAAGGTGCTCCTACCGTTCGATGTCGCAGGGGCCCGCCGCGGCGGACACGCAGGTCTGGATGAGGACGCCCGGCTCGGCCTCGGTGATCTCGCCGGTGCGCAGGTCGCGAACGGCGCCCGCCTTGAGCGGCGTGACGCAGCCGAAGCAGATGCCCATGCGGCATCCGGAGGGCATGAGTACGCCGGCCTCCTCGCCGACGTCCAGCAACGGCGTGGCGCCGTCCGCGTCGACGGTCTTGCCGGTGGTGCTGAAGGTGACCTCGCCACCGTCGCCGGTGACGACGATGCCGGGGCGGAAGCGTTCGGTGTGCAGGCGCTCTTGGATGCCGTGCTCGGTCCAGTGCTCTTCGGCGGCGTCGAGCAGGCCCGCGGGCCCGCAGGCCCAGGTCTCGCGCTCGGCCCAGTCGGGCACGAGTTCGTCGAGACGGGCGATGTCGAGCATGCCGTGTGTGGCGGTGTGCAACTCGGTCAGACGCAGCTTCTTGTCCGCGACCAGGTCGTGCAGTTCGTTGCGGAAGATCACGTCTTGCGGCTGTGGCGCGCAGTGGACCATGACGACGTCGTCGAACTCGGTGTCGCGCAGCATGCCCATCACGGGCGTGATGCCGCTGCCGGCCGTCAGGTAGAGCACCTTGGCGGGCTTGGCCTGCGGCAGCACGAAGTCACCGGTCGCCTGGTCGAGCTGGATCAGCGTGCCCGGCTTCGCCCGGCGGACCAGGTGGTTGCTGACTTTGCCGTCCGGGATCGCCTTCACGGTGATCGTGACGCGGCCGTCTGGGCGGTTTGTCGGCGAGGTGACCGAGTAGGCACGCCACAGGCGCACCCCGTCGACGTCGACCCCGATCCGCACGTACTGACCGGCCGTGTGGCCGCGCCAGCCCCGTCCCGGCCTGATCACGATGGTCGCGGCGTCACCCGTCTCGGGGTGCACGGCCTCGATGCGCCCCCGCAGGTCAGCGCCCGCACGCAGCGGGCTGACCAGGTCGAGGTAATCCGACGGCAGCAGCGGCGTCGTGACCATCTCCAGCAGTTTCCACGCCCTACTGCGGAGGGCTGCACTCGTCATGGCTCCAGCTTGCTGCGCCTCAAGGCGTAAAGTCCTGACCGCAGGACGTAAATCTGGTCGACTGAATTGTTCGTAGGGAACAAAAGATGAGCCATGCAATCCGCAAGGCCACCGAGCTGGCCCTGGATGAGACGACGGTCACCGTGCTGCGGGCCGCGCTGAGGACCACCGCCGACGAAATCGTTCAGGCGATCATCGACGAGGTCCCTCCCTACGCCAACGCCCTTTCGGGCCGCATGGGCGCCACCATCCGACGAGCCGTCCGCACCGCCCTGGGGCACTATCTGGATCTCGCGAGCGGGAATGTCACGGGAGCCGATGCCGGTGACGCGGCTTATGAGCTGGGCCGCGGCGAGGTGCGCGACGGCCGTTCGATGGACGCCCTGCTCAGCGCCTACCGTGTCGGCGCCCGCGTGGCCTGGCGATGCCTGGCAGCGGGTGCCGTACCCGCAGGTCTGCCCGCCGCCGAGGTCGCCAAGTTCGCCGAGCTGACCTTCGCCTACATCGACGAGCTCTCCGCCGCGAGCGCCGCGGGGCACGCCGACGAACTGGCCGCCCGGGGCCGGGCCCATGAACGCCACCTGGAGCACCTGGCTCGCGACCTCCTCACCGGCGCGAGCCCGGACGTGCTGCTGGCCTCTGCTCAACGGGCCGGGTGGCAGCCTCCGGTTTCGCTGACCGCGGTCCTGCTGCCCGCCGCCCAGGCCCGGCCTGCGTACCGCACCCTCGACCCGAGCACCCTCGTCCTCGACGATCTGCCGGACGCCCTCGGCGTGCTGCTCGTCCCCGATGCCGACCGATCACATCTCCTGCGGCGGCTGACCGACCGCACCGCCGTGGTCGGGCCCGCCCGGCCATGGACTCGTGCGTCCGCCTCCTACGCACGAGCCGTACGCGCGCGCTCCCTCTCCTCTGATATCCGCGACACCGAGGACCACCTGCCCGAACTGGTGCTGAGCGCCGACGTGGAGGCGTTCGCAGACCTGCGTGCCCGAGCCCTCGCACCATTGCGGACTTTGCCGGACGCGACCGCGCGGCGGCTGGAGGAGACGTTGCGGGCGTGGCTGCTGCACCAGGGCAGGCGGGAGGAGGTGGCGGCGGCGTTGTTCGTCCATCCCCAGACCGTCCGGTACCGGATGTCGCAGCTGCGGGAGCTGTTCCCGGATCTCGCATCGCCGCACCGGGTCCTTGAGCTGACGCTGGCGGTCGGTCTTCGGGGCAGCTGACGCGTTATTGGACCATCCGCGAGAGGTCCAGGAATCGTGCCTCGTCCTCGGTGCCGGCAGCTGGCTCATGCGGCCCGGGGAAGAGCAGTAATAGCCGGGTGAGACTGGGGGTGTGGTGGCCGCAGAGGTGATGTAGCGGTGTGCGGTGGCGGTCCCGGTGTCGAACCCCGCGGCGAGCTGAGCGTACGAGCGACCTTACGCAAGTGGGCGCACGTGAGCAGGGTTTGCCGGCCTGCCTTCAAGCGTCACCCTCGGGTACCGAGCTCCCTGCGGTGGCGGCGCAGTTCGGCGGACAGGAAGCGCAAGGCAGAGCTGGGCACGTCGGTGCTCGGACGGTGGAGAAGCATACGAAGCCTCTGGTGGAGACGGATTTCTTGGTGGAACAGCCATCTACCAGGGGCTTCGCCGGTCTGTCAGCCCAACTCCCTGGCCCAACTGCCCACACCAACTGGCAAGTTGGAGAACGCTCAATGGCTCCGTTCGTCGGCAAGCCCGCACACGACTGCCGTAGTCGATGCAACACTGGCTGCCTCGGCGACCTTCGTGCGCCCTGGCACGAGCGAGAGGGATTCGTTCTTGGACGAGGAGCGGCGATGAACGAGATCGAGTTGGTGGTTGCGGCGCTGGGGGCGGGGGCTGCGGCGGGGCTGTCGGAGTCCGCCAGCAGTGCGGTGCGGGAGGCGTACGAGAGGTTGCGCGTTGCGGTTCAGCGTCGCCTCGACTCACGCGGGGACCGGGACCTTGAACTGCCCGTGATGGGCGGGGAATCCGAGATCGACGACGAAGCGCTCCGAGAAGCGCTTGTCATGTCCGGCGCCGACCGAGATGGGCAGGTTCAGGCTGCGGCGGAGGCGTTCTTGCGGGAAGTCAACGGCAGCGGTCCCGGTGCCGGAATCGGCGTGGTGCGCGTCCATAACTCCCAAGGCGTGCACGCGGGGCAGGGGTCGCAGATCAATTTCTTCAACGCCGGAGGAGCATCCGGTGACACACCGAGGGACTGAAGTTCCCGTCGGCGGTGGGGACAATGATCCCGACGAGACCGTGAACCAAATCGAGATCACCGGCTCCAAGGGAGTGTTGGTACACGGCACGCAGATCAATCATTACCCGAGCGAACGGCAGCGTGCCCGGTCGCCATACCTTTATCTGGTGCGGCAGATCGCCCCCGAGGAACTGAAGGACCGAGACAAGGAACTGAGGCAGCTCGCAGCCTTCTGCTGTGAGTCGGAGCCGTCGCACGATTACCTCTTCTGGAAGGCGGGTCCCTGGGCGGGGAAGACCGCTTTGCTGTCCTCGTTCGTCCTCGACCCCCCGAAGGAGGCGGAGATTGTCTCGTTCTTCATCACCCGCCGCTTCCCAGGGCAAAGCGATCACGGCGCCTTCCTGAACGTCGTCATCGAACAGTTGGCAACGCTTCTTGGCGAGCCCATACCGGCGAACCTCGTCCCCGAGAGTCGCCCGGCGTATTTCCTGCAGTTGCTGGACGCGGCGGCCAGGGCGTGCAGGGGGCGCGGAAAGCACCTCGTAGTGGTTGTGGACGGGCTGGACGAGGACACCGGAGCCGCCCAACACAGCATCGCCGCGCTACTGCCTCACCGGCCTCCGGCCGGCGTACGCATCGTGGCGTCCGGCCGCTCCATCCCCGCCGATGTACCCCCCGGGCACCCGCTCCGTCCCTCCGAGCGGATCCTGGCGCCGTCGGTGCACGCCGAGGGCATTCGCATCGCCGCCGAACCCCAGCTGGATCGCCTGCTGCAGGGAGACAAGACCGAGCAGGAACTGCTGGGCCTGATCGCCGCGGCCGGGGGCGGCCTCGACGGAGAAGATCTCTCCGAGCTCACGAACCGCCGACTGGGCGAAGTCCAGGAGACTCTTCGCTCCTCGTCGGGACGGGTGATCACACGTAAATCAGTTGCCAGCCCCATCAGATCCGTGGGGTCCCGTGAGGTCTATCTTCTCGGTCATGAGGAGCTCCAGCAGGCCGCAGTCAAAGGATTCGGCCGAGAAGGAATTCAGGAATACCGTGAGCAGCTCCATGTCTGGGCCGAGCGTTACCGCGAGCTGAGCTGGCCCACGGATACTCCCGAGTACCTGCTGCGCGGTTACTTCTCCATGCTGCAGGCCGACGGCGATCTGTCCCGGATGGCCGATTGCGCTCTGGACGTCGCACGACACGACCGATTGTTCGAGGTGACCGGCGGCGATGTCGCCGCGCTTGGTGAAATCAGCGCCACGCAAGACGGGTTCCTCAGTCGGAACGAGCCCGACCTGCGCGCCTTGACCCTGTTGTCAGTGCGCAAAGAACAGATCAGCGGCCGCAACAGTGACATCCCCTCCAACCTGCCGGCTGTATGGGCGCTGACGGGGAAGCCCGAACGTGCCGAGGCACTCGCCCGTTCCATTCCTCATCGTGGTCCTCAACTCGTCGCACTGGCCGCTGTTATCCGCGCCTTGAACGACCGGCAAGAGGATGCTTACGTGCACACGCTGGTCGAGGAAGTGGTCACGTTCTCGGCGACGGTTCCTGTGTCGGACAGGGGCGCGTCCTCGGGGCTCATCGATGTCTCCATCGCGGTCGCGAAGGCCGGCTACCACGAGGAAGCGTACAAAGTCGCCGCAGCGATCGCCGACCTTCTGGATCGGTCCAGCGCCCTGGCCGGCGTGGCACGAGCGGCGGCCGAGGCGGGCCATATCGACTTCGCCGAGCGAACAGCCCGGAGCGTCAGCGCGGACGACCGGCTGGGGATGGTGCGAGCGCAGCAGGAAATCGCGGAGGCACTGGCCGGGACGGACGCAATCCGGGCCAGGGCAGCGGCACGCAGGGCCGAGACCATCGCGCAAAGCATCACCGACCCGCTCCAAGGACCCTGGGCGTTGGCGCGGGCCGCTTCGACGCTGGCGGCGGTGGGGCTGGACAGGCGAGCTGCAACGGTTGCCGAGCGAATGGAGAATCTCGCGAGGAGCAGGGCGACCTACGTCAGACTGGACCATTTCGCAGGGCAGTTGGGCAGTGCGGCGAAGGCGTGGGCGCAGGCCGGTCGCGCCGAGCGCGCCCACGCGGTGGCTGCCGAGGCCGAGCACATCGCCAGGAATATCACCACGGGCGATGCGTACGAGAGTCTGGCCTGGGGGCACGTCGTTCGGGCCTGGGGAGCTGTCGGGGACCCGGGCCGAGCCGAGCAAGTTGCCCGGAGCATCACCGATCCGCGGACCCGGTTGCTGGATCTGGCCGCGGTGGCCCCGGAATGGGCCAAGAAAGGTGACTTCGACCGCGCCGAGGAGATCATCCGGAGCATCAGCCGTTCGACGCACCGCTCGGGGGACTCCGACGCCGTGGACAGAGCCACGGCTCAAGTGGTGCAGACCCTGACCGAAGCAGGGGAGATCGCACGCGCTGAGAAGACCACCAAAATCATCACCGATGCTCGTCAGCGGGCACGGGAGATGGCCGGGGTGGCGTGCGCGTGGGCCGAGGCAGGAGAAGCTGCCCGCGCCAGGGCCGTAGGCAGGATGGCCGAGCAACTCGCCCGCGGAAGCACCAAGCCCAGCCGAATGCTCTGGGACCTCGAGGCAGTGGTGGACGCTCTGGCTGCATCGGGACATATGGCTGAAGCGAAAGTGATCGCCCGACGCATCTGGGATCTGGCGAACCGGATACCCGAACCCAAGAACCAGGTGAGGACGCTGAGCCGCACAGGGGGAGCGGTTGTCGCGACCGAGGTGGTGCAGCGGGCGGAGAAGGCCGCCCGGACCATCACAGATCCTGAGGAACTCGCGAGCGCTCAGAAGGAGATCGCTATGGCCTGGGGGAGGCTGGAGGACTTCGACCGCGCCGAAGACATGCTGTCCGACATCTCGGAGAGTGACGGACTGCCTTGGGCGTGGCAGGAGGTGGCTTGGTCGGCTGCCCGGACAGGTGACTTCGACCGCGCCGAGGAACTCGCCCTGAGCATCACCATGGCCGACTCACCAGAACACGCCCTGGCAGTGGTAGCCCACACACTGGCAGGCGTGGCGCGGGCGGCAGCCAAGGCGGGCGAGGCCGATCGTGCCACCGCTCTGCTGCGGCGGGCCGATCAATGCGCGAGGGATGCCGCAGACCCGTTGGAGCGAGCCCGGGAACTCTCGGAGGTCGCTCGGGCATGGGCTGATACGGGCGACACCGACCGAGCAAGAGCCGCGGCCCTCGACGCCGAGACCATCATGGCCGGGTTCACCGATGCACTGCTTCGCTCTCGAGACTCGGCGGGCCTCGGGTGGGATCACGAGATGGCGGATTGGACGTGGTCGACGGTGGCACCGGCATGCGCGGCCGCAGGAGATATCGCGCATGCCGAGGAGATCGCCTGGAACCTCGCCGAACCCACCTACCGCGCGGACGCCTTGGTGGGCATGGCCGAGTACGCAGCCCCGACAGAGGCGCGCAGGCTCGTTGCGCACGCGCTGCAGACGGGCAGATGGCAGCGAACGGTCCGAGCCCTCGCCACCATGTCCCCCGAAGTGCTCACGGACATCGCTCAGGAAACGCTCACCAGGCTGCACGAGACCCTCCCAGCGTGAGGGCGTACAGCACCGAGGTGGCAGGGGCGATGGACACCTGGGTTCTCGACCAAGATCACCCGTGTCTGCCAGCAGCTTGGCGTGCATGTCTGCGCGTCCTCGATTGATCTGTCCGGCTGTACCTCGCGGTTCCTGGCCGGGTAACTGGCGGCCAGGCGGCGGGAGATGGGGGCGCGGGGGCGGCGCCTGCCCGCCGAGCGACAGGCTCTTTGCCGATGCCCACCTGCGGCACGGTGACACTTACGGCCAGCCGGCAGCTCGGCGTCGGGACCGTCTACCGCTACATCCGCGAAGCCGTCGAGGCCCTGGTTGCCACGGCATGAACGTCCAGGTTCTGACCGATCCGTTCGGGCGACTACTCTGCCCGGCTCGACTCACGACCTCACCGCCGCCCGAAGAGACGGAAGCGCCGCCCCAGGGTCGACCGGCCGTGGCCTGTTTGATCATTGCGTGGCTTGCGTCCGGAACTGAGACTGCTGTGAGCGAAACAGGGACGCGTAGGACGGGGCGCTCGGTGAAACGCATTCACTTCACAGCGGAGGACTTGGCGCGGACCCGTGTGGCCACGACGATCGGCGTGGCGGCGGAGACGTTCGACAGTGTGAAGCTGTTGAAGGACCGCGATACCTCGCTTGCCTTCCGCCGCTGGCATGTATCGGTACGTGGACGGCTGGGCGGCCAGGCCGGTCCACTGGCCGCGTTGATGCCCCTGCGCGGTCCGCTGGTCGACGCGATGAGCCTGATGGGAGACACGGCGTCCATCGACGAGGCGGTGGACAACCTGATGGCGGCTCCCCGTGCCCTGATACGCCTGGAACTGGAGAACATCGACTTCCATCCCGCGCATCGCTCCTGGGCCCGGAACCTGGTGGGCGGCGACCGGGAAGCTCGCCGCCAGGTGGCCATGGCACTGCGGGCCTGTCACAGCGCCACTGTCGCCCCCTACTGGAGCAGTGTGCGCTCGCGTCTGAGCGAGGTCCGGGCCGCGTACGTGGGCACGATGGCCGACGGCGGAGTCGAGCAACTCCTCACCACGCTCTGCGGTCCGTTGGTCCGCTGGCGGCCGCCCGTGCTCGAAGTGGTCCACCCGCGCCACGCGGACATCCACCTGAACGGGCGAGGTCTCGTCATCGCGCCGACGATGTTCTCCACGCAACAGGTCGAACTTCTGCAAGCGCCACTGGACCCGGACCGGGCACCCATTCTGGCCGTCCCCACCGTCAGGACCACGTCACTCGATACCGCGTTGTGGGAGGACACCGGCGAGTCCACCACCCCGTCACTCGACGACCTGTTGGGGCGGACCCGGGCCGCGGTGTTGAGAGAGACCGTCGACGGGTGCGGCACCACGGAGCTGGCCCGCCGCCTGAACATCTCACCGGCGACCGCGAGCCACCACGCGACGGTGCTGCGCAACGCCCACCTGGTCACCAGCCGGCGCGAGGGCAAAGCGGTCGTCCACACTGTCACGTCGCTGGGCATCGCCCTGCTGGACCAGCGGCACCCCCTGGCCTGACGGGACGACCGGGTCGAAACGGTGCCCTCCAGGGCGTCAGGACCCGCCGCGGCATTCCCGAGAGGGCGTGGCGCGGTCGCGCGATCGCCGTCGGCGTGCCCGCTGTCGTGGAGAGACAGAGGCCGGTCGGCTCACCGCGTCACACGGGGGAAGAGCCGTTCGACGGCGGTGACCACGGCGGCGCGGCGAGCGGCAGGGGACGGATCCGCGGCGTGTTCCGCCGCGACGGCGCCGATCTCGGTCTGGGCCGCCCATGTGGTGGCGATCTGGTTGACCAGGGCGAGGATGTCGACCGGATCCCAGGCCGGATCGAGCCGACCCGTCCGCTGCGCGTCGCGCAACTGGTCGATCTTGCCGGCGATGGTGTCCCGAACCGTGTCGGCGCCGGACGAAGCGGCGGTGCCGGCGAGTTCGAAGCGCCCCAGGCGATCAGCCGGTGGTGGTCGGGGCGGGTGATCGTGAAGTGGTCGTAGAGGCGGCCCGCGTAGCCCGGCAGATCGGCCGGGTCGGGGGTGGCCCGCGCTACGCGGGCCATTTCAAGCAGGGACACGTATGCGTAGAGCGCCTCCTTGCCGCGGAAGTACGCGTAGACGCGCTCCTTGCTGGTACTGGCCTGTTTGGCGATGCGGTCCACCCGGGCGCCGGCGATTCCGTGGCGGGCGAACTCGTCCGTGGCCGCGGCGACGATCTGCTCACGGGTGGAGTCGGCGCTTTCCGGAGCGGCGGGCAGGGAGGTCGGGTCGGCTTTCGGGCTGGGCATAGGGCAACGTACCGTGCGGGACGGTCCCGTGTGCCGGCCTGAGGTCGGAAGCCGGGACCGCCCCTGTTCGCACGTCAGGTGGCGTCGACGTCGGTGGTGGCCAGCTTGGCGTAGACATCGGGCCGGGTGCGGCGGATGCGTCCGGCGAGGGCCATGCCGGCCAGGAACACTGCCGGGGTGAGCGCGACCAGTGCCCAGTTGGCGGTCGGGCCCGCGCCGGTGAACAGGTCCAGGCGCTTGCAGACCAGCACGGTGACAGCGGTGAGGAGGACGCCGGCCGCGGCGGGCGCGAGGAGGGTGCGCATGCGTCCCTCGCCGTGCTCGGCGGAGTTACGGCGGAAGAAGGAGACCACCGCGAAGGCCGCCAGTGCCTGCAGGACGAGGATGCCGACCACACCGGGAGTGTTCACCCACAGGAAGAACTTGGTGTAGGGGTCGACGCCGATCATGGCGAAGACGGCGACGACCGCGACCGCCAGTACGCTCTGGGCGATGCCGGCCATCCACGGTGAGCCGTGCCTGGGGTGCACGCGGCTCAGTGCCGCGGGGGCGACACTCTCGACGGACAGGGCGTAGACGTAGCGGGTGATGGCGTTGTGGAAGGCGAGCAGGGCGGCGAGCACGCTGGTGACGATCAGGACGCGCTGGACGTCGGTCGCCCAGCCGCCGACGTACTGGGTCATGGCGGTGAAGAACATTTCCGCCGGGTTCTTCGCGGCGACGGCGACGGCCTGGTCGCTGCCGAAGGCCTGCACGATGATCCAGGCGATGAAGGCGTAGAAGAGGCCGAGGAAGCCGACGGCGAGGTAGGTGGCGCGGGGCACGGTGCGGTCGGGGTCGCGGGCCTCCTCGCGGTAGATGGCGGTGGCCTCGAAGCCGATGAATGCGGCGACGGCGAGACCGAGCGGTCCGCTCATCCCCGAGACGAAGATGTTCGAGGGGGCGAAGGAGTCGAAGCTCAGCCCGTTCGCGCCGCCCTTGACCAGGACGGCGCCGGCGAGCAGTACCAGGATGGCGGTCTCCGCGATCAGCAGGGCGGCCAGGACCTTGGCGCCGAGGTTGATGGAGCGGAAGCCCAGGAACCAGACGGCGGCGATCCCGGCGAAGGCGTACACCGGCCAGGGCAGGTCGACGCCGAGGAGGTCGTTCGCGGTGGTGGAGGCGAAGAAGCCGAAGGCGCCGAACATGCCGATCTGAAGGGAGTTGTACGAGAACACCGCGAGGAGCGCCGCCCCCAGTCCTGCCGGACGTCCGAGGCCTCGGGCGATGTACGAGTAGAAGGCGCCGGTGTTGCGGATGTACGGCGTCATCGCGGTGAAGCCGACCGCGAAGAGGACCAGCACCACGCCGATGGCGAGATAGGCGACCGGGGCACCGATGCCGCCGAAGAGGATGGCGAGGGGAGCGACGCCGGCCATCACGGTGAGCGGGGCGGCCGCGGCGACGACGAAGAAGACGATGTCGGCGACGCCGAGGCTGCCGCGCTGGAGGTGATGGCCCTGATCGGTCCCGGCGGCCGGTGGGGGCTGCTGGGGAGCGGTGGGGACGAGGGGCTCGGTCATGGAGGTCTCCGCGTGGTGTCTGGGGTCGGGGAGCGGGTGGAACGTCCAGGAGACGCAGACCGGTCGTGACGACGACGTGGGTCTATCGTCTCCCGGCACGCGTGCTGCGGGGGGTGGTGGCGTCGTGGGTATGCCGGCCGGCGAGCCAGGTGCCCAGGACGGGGAGGCGCGCGAGGTCAGCTGGGGCGGTCTCGGCCGGGTCGGCGGCGAGATGCACCAGGTCGGCGCGCATTCCGGGACGCAGCGCGCCCCATTCCTTCTCCTCGAACGCCTGGTGGGCGCATCCTGCGGAGTAGGCGGCGAGAGCGGTGTCGATGTCGATCCGTTCCTCGGGGAGCCAGCCGCCCTCGGGAACACCCTCGGGCGTCTGGCGGGTCACTGCGGTGGCGATGCCCCGCAGTGGTTCATGGGCGGTGACCGGCCAGTCGCTGCCGAACGAGAGCCGGGCGCCGGAGCCGAGCAGGGCGGCGATCTGGTACTGCCGCCCGCCGCGTTGCGGGCCGATCCTCGGCAGCGTCAGCTCGGTCATCAGGGGGTCGGGCTGGGCCCACAGCGGCTGGAGGTTGGCGACCACGCCGAGTGCGGCGAACCGTGCCAGGTCGGTGGGGTCGATGAGCTGGGCGTGGGCGATGACCGGACGGCGGTCGCGGGCGCCGTTGGCGCCGGCGGCGGCCTCGATTGCGTCCAGAGCCATCCGGACTCCGCCGTCGCCGATGGCGTGGAGGTGCGCGCGGAAGCCGAGTGCGTCGACGGCGGTGACGGCCTCGGCCAGCTCCTGGGGCGCCCAGTTGGCGATGCCGTGCGAGTGCGGGCAGTCGGTGTAGGGCTCGAGGAGGGCTGCGGTGCCGGACTCGATGACGCCGTCGGCGAAGAACTTCACGGACCGCGCGGTCAGCAGCCCGGTAGCGGAGCTCTCCACCTTCTCCCGGTCCGCCGTGAACCGGAGGATGCGCTCGCGCCAGCCGTCGGGTTCCAGGACGAAGGCGAGGTCGGCTCGTACGGGAAGCCCCGGCTCTGTGGTCGCGGCGGTGACCCAGACGTCGGCCTGGTGCGGTTCGACCCAGGCATCCTGTACCCAGGTCACGCCGGCGGCGGCGAACCGGGCTGCGGCTTCGCGCAGCGCCGCCACCTGTGCCTCGTGGGACGCCGTGGGAATGAGGGCGAGCACCGGGCCGAGAGCTCCGAACTCGCGCAGGGTGCCCAGCGGCTCGGATGATCCCTCCCGGCGCAGGATCTCCCCGCCCGCCGGGTCCGGGGTGTATGCGGTGTAACCGGCCCGGCGCAGGGCCTCGCTGTTCACCCAGGCGGTGTGGTGGTCCATGGTGCGCAGGACGACGGGACGGTCGGGTACGGCGGCGTCCAGCCACCGGGCGTCGAACCGGCCGTCGGGGGCGAGCCACGGGTCGAAGCCGTCACCGGTGATCCACTCCGTGTCCGGGTGTTCGGCGGCCCAGGCTCGTACGGTCTCGACGATCTCCTCGACGCTTCCACGGTCCCGGACCGGCACGCCGGCCAGACCCAGTCCTCCCATCACGGGGTGCACATGTCCGTCGCCGAACGCCGGCAGCAGGGCCCCGCCGGCCAGGTCGACGACGGTGGTACGCGGTCCCCGGGCGGCCAGCGCCGGTGCTCCGAGGGCGGTGATCCGGCCGCCGGTGACGGCGAGGGCGTCGTGGACGGGGGCATCTGCGGCCCCGGTCCGGACGGTCCCTCCGGTGAAGACGATGTCGGCGTGCATGGCGTGTGGCGGTGCCTTTCCTTCGGCCGGCCGCCTAACTGAAAGGCGTTCGGTTTCCGGTAATGTAGGCGCCGTCCAGGCGGCTGGGAAGAGTTTTACTGAATGCCATTCGGTAACGTCTGGGTTACGACCAGCGAAGACGATTTCTCCGAGGAGCCACCGTGGGACGGCCGCGCACACCCCTGCTGGACCGCCGGCGCATCGGTGCCGCGGCACTGCGCCTGGCCGACGAGAAGGGCGCCTTCTCCATCCCGGCCCTGGCCAAAGCCCTGGGCGTCGCCCCGTCCGCGCTCTACCACCACGTCGCCGGCCGCGACGACATCATCACGTTGATGCGCGAGGAACTCGCCCTCACGACCAGAGACGACCAGGACTGGTCACAGCCCTGGGACAAATCCCTGGAGGGCTGGGCCCGTTCCTACCTCGCCGCCTTCGCCGCCCACCCGGGGGCGGTACCCCTGCTCGCCACCGCCCCGCTGGCCGAGCCCTTCATGCACGCGATGTACGAGAAGGTCGCGGCGCTGCTCCTGGACGCCGGTTTCGCCACGCATGAGGTCATGCCGCTGATCACCGCACTGGAGAGTTTCGTTCTCGGCTCCGCCCTCGACCTGGTGGCGCCGCCCGTGATGGTCTCCGACGTCGCCCGCGACGCGACCCCGCACCTCAGCGCCGTACTCGACCAGACCCCCGCCGACCGCAGCCGCGCCACCCTGGCCTTCGACCTCGGGCTGCGCGCCCTGCTCACCGGATTCCGCGACCTGCTGCGTCGCTGACGGCAGTCGTGCACGCCGCCAGGCTCGGCCGGTCAACGCCGCACCACGGCCCCCTAGGCCAAAAAGGCTGCGGCCTGCCTCGCCACCTTGCGTCCGCATCTGCTCAGGAGGTCGATGGCACGTGGCAGCATCGAACAGCCGCTGCCCAACGGGACCTTCATCTCGTACGTGGCCGACTGGGCCTTCTCGACCGCGGCCACCGGATCATCCATGTCTGCGAGCGGCAGACGCCCCCGTCCTGGCCGACCGCGCCTACCAGGACGCCGGCCCTGGGCCACCACCGGACTCGCCGGTCGTTCAACTGGCCGGGCCAGACGCAGGTCAGCGGGTATACCCGGCTTGGATCGGGGGGTTGCGACGGCTTCGGCCCCGTGACGGGCCTGGTCGTTCATCGCGTCCAGGAGCGCGGCCTTGACCTCGGCCTTGTCGTGGACGAACCAGGTCGACACGTTCGCCTCCCGTGCAACACGGGCGAAGGTGATGCGCTGTCCGGCTTTGAGCAGGCCACTGATGGCGACTCCCGAGGCGGCATCGAGCGATGAGTTCCGAGACGAAGAGAGGTCTTCTTGGGCGGACGTGCTCATGAGGTGCCGGTAGAGGTGCCGGTCGGTCCTCGGATCGTGGGCACGTGCGAACTCGACCAAGTTTGATGACTGGTGAGGAGATTCCAGCGTGAGCGACATTGTGGTCCAGAAGATCGTCCGACCTGAGCGCGCAGTATCGGGCTCGTGGCTGGAGGTGATCGCCTCGAATCTCGACTACCACCGAGCGACCTTCTTGTGGAAGTGCCAGGGGCTCTCGGAGGCACAACTGCGGCTACGTCCTGTGCGGTCGTCGGCGTTGACCCTGCTGGGGCTCATGCGCCATCTGCAGGGGGTTGAGCGTGCCTGGTTCCAGCGGACGTTGTCCGGCACGACGCCTCGCTTCTTTCCGTATCGGACTTACGTCACCGCTGACGGTGGCGAGTGGTACGACGAGTCGGACGCTACGCCGGCCAGGGATGTCTACGAGGACTACCTCAAGGCGTGCGAGGAGTCGCGGCAGGCATTCGCGAAGGTGACCGTCGACCTCGCGCGTATCGTGCCGAACGCGGAATTCGGTGACACCGATGTGCGGTTCGTCCTTGAGCACGTGATCGAGGAGTACGCCCGCCACGTCGGCCATGCGGATCTCCTCCGTGAGGCCATCGATGGCGTCATTGGCGAGTAGCCTGCCGTTGCGCCCCACGAAGCATGCCGCAGCCCAGCATGTGACGAATCGGTACCGTACTGGCCAGCTACCGCTGAGCGAAATGGCCAACCGCCCGTGAGTACAGTCTGGTCATGAGGGGTCTTGCGGACCGAACCTGGCCACACATTGCTGGCGGTCACACCGCCGGGGCGAGGGGCCGACCGCCCCAGCGGATGCCTTTCTCGCAGCGGATGCGGGCGCGTTCCTTGCGTTCGGAGGCCAGGACGTCGCGGTGGCGGAGCGTTGGCGTTGCGTCACCGCAGGTAGGCGTGCAACGTCAGGGTCTGCACGGTGTGTTGGGGTAGTTTGAGTTGGCGATGGTGAACTGCTCGTGCCGTGCTGCACTTGTGGCTGATCGACGACACGATCGTGAGCCTCGGGGAACGTGGGCACGCTCACTTCGGCGGCAGCGTTCAGCGTCGCGCTTTCGCCTTCCAGCTGCTTCGCCTTGCGGATGACGTAGTCGCCGCGCAGGAACTTGAACGCGCCGAACAGCAGCATGCCCCCGGATGTAGCGGCCGGTCACGGGGCGAGCACCAGCTTTCGCAGGGATTCGGTGTCGGGCTGGTCCGCGACGGCCGCGTCCAGGGCCAGGTCGAGCTGGTCCTCGAAGCCGTCGGCGGGATAGCGCAGGGTGGCTGAGTCGGACCAGGACAGCTGCCAGCGTGCGGCGCCGCGGGCCGTCAGTTCCATGGTGACCAGCTGGTTGAGGGCCCGCCGCAGCGCCAGGCGGGAGAACTCGCGGGCAGCGCTGCCGGTCGCGGCCGTCACCTGCTCGGACTTCGGGAACTGGTGGGCGATCCGCCAGCGTACGGCCGGGTCGGCGTCGATCGCGTCGAGCAGAGCGGATGGCGGCGTAGTCGATGCCGGCCAGGACTGCCAGCAGGACGACGCCCAGCAGGTAGAAGCCCGCGAGCAGGACGAGGGCGCAGCGAAGCGCCCATATGGACAGATCCCCCGTTATCTTCATTCGCGGTTCCGCAACGGGACCGCTGGCCTTCGGGCCCGGCATGGCTGTTCCCCCCTGTCGAACCGATGACCTGGGGGGTGGTGCCACCAGGCCCGAGAGGCGCCGTCGGAGACGCTGATGAGAGGTCCGACTACCGCCTGGCCCGGCGCAACGCCGGGCGGCTTGCGGGCGGCAGGTCTGCATAACGTGGATGCGCGCATAC